>NZ_JASATC010000055.1:0-31578 GCF_038440135.1 Pseudomonas sp. OTU5201
TCGGTGACCAGCGACTTCTGACCCCCCCCGCCCGCGGCCTGCCGGGCCGCGGGCTTTCGCGAGGATATCGCCATGCAAGCACTTACCCTCATCCGACTGTTGCGCCGCCTGGCCCTGCTGCCGGCCACCCTGCTGGCCAGCCAGGCCATTGCGGCGGAGCCGCCCCAGAGCATTCGCATCGCCACCGTGGCCTATGCCAATGCCGGCAAGATCACCTTCAACGGCCCGGCCTATGTGATGGATCGCGACCAGTGGCTGCAGCAGGAGCTGGCCAAGCGCAACATCAAGCTGGAATGGGTCCCCGCGGCCACCGCCTCGGTCGGCACCTTCGTCAACGAGGAATTCGCCAACCAGCGCATCGACTTCGCCTTCTACGGCGACCTGCCGTCGATCATCGCCAACGCCTCCGGCGTCTCCACCAAGCTGGTCGCCCCGGGCGGCAGCGGCAACAATGTCTATCTGGTGGTGCCCAGCGGCTCCAGTGCCACCTCGATCAAGGACCTCAAAGGCAAGCGCATCGCCCTGCATCGGGGACGTCCCTGGGAGCTGTCGTTCGCCAAACTGCTGGAGGCCAACGGCCTCGCCTTTGCCGACTTCCGCATCTTCAACCTCAACCCCCAGGCCGGGGCCGCTGCGCTGAGCGCCGGGCGGGTGGATGCGTTCTTCACCCTCAGCGACGCCTTCCTGCTCGAAGACAAACAGGTCGGCAAGATCATCTGGTCCAGCAAGCAGGCGCCGCGCGACTGGAAGATGCGCGCTGAACTCTGGGGCGCCAGCGACTTCGTGGCCCAGCAGCCGGAGCTGACCCAGCTGGTGGTCACCGCCTACCTGAAGGCCGCCCACTGGACCGCCCAGGACGCCAATCGGGAGACCTACCAGGGCTACCTGGCGCAGTCCGGCCAACCGCTGAGCGTGCTGCAGCGCGAGGTCGAGGGCGAGTCCTGGGTCGGCCAGTTCACCCCGCTGTATGACCAGGCCCTGCGCCAGCACTACGCCGACGCCATCAGCTACAGCCAGAAGGCCAAGCTGATTCGCGGCAAAGTCGACGTCAATGCGCTGCTCGAGCCGAAATTCGTCACCCAGGGGCTGAAGGACCTGCAGCTGGAGCACTACTGGCAGGCAGACCAGGCCGACCTGGCCAGCCGCCCCTGAGGAGAGCCCCATGAGCATCGAATTCATCTGGGAGCTGCCCAACTGGCGCGACTCGCGCTATGCCGACGCCCGCCTCCATCTGCGCGGTGAGCGCGAGGGCCAGGCCGTGTTCGGTCCCGGTGTCAGCGACCCGCGCGGTGAACGCTTCAACTACCTCGACTACCTGCAGCAGATCGCCCGCGCCGCCGACCTGACCGGCTTCGATGGCATCCGCATCGGCAACCATCCCGAGGGCGACGAGCCCTGGATCATCGCCGGCTACGTCGCCCGCAGTACCCGCCACCTGCGCCTGCTCACCGAGTTCGACGCGGCGCGCGGCTCGGCGGTGTATGCGGCGAAGAACGCGGTCAGCTACCAGCGTTTCACGGGCGGGCACTTCGCCTGGCAGCTCAGCACCCCGACCGATGCCGCCGCGCGCAGACGCCAGGGCGACTTCGTCGCCGACGCCGACCTGCTGCCGCGCATCGAGGAATTCATCGGCGTGGCGCGCGGAGTCATCACCCAGGCGCCGTTCAGCTTCAAGGGACGCTTCTTCGAGGTGCTCGATGGCGGTTTCCAGGGCCCGCTGGCGGGCCAGCGGGTGCCGCCCATCTATCTCGCCGGCGACGACGCCGAGGCGCTGCAGCTGTCCGCCCGCCAGGCCGACGTCCATGTCTTCTCCGCGCGACCGCCCCGCGAACTGGCGCCGCTGCTCGACGAGCTGGCCCGCATCGCCCGCCAACAGGGGCGTGCCCCGCAGGCCGGCCTGCGTCTCGACCTGCTGGCCCGCGAAGATGCCGCCGAGGCCCTGGCCGATGCCCAGCGCCTGGCCGCCCAGTCAGGCCTGCAGGCACCTGGCGGCAGCGGCCTCTGGCAACCAGGTGGCGACGCCAGCGCGACCCTGGTCGGCAGCTACGCCGAGGTCGTCGCGCAGCTGGCCGAGTATGCCGCTGCCGGCATCGGCAGCTTCCTGCTCGGCGCCGCGCCGCATCTGGAGGAAGCCTACCGGATCGGCGAGAACGTCCTGCCCGCCCTGCGCGCCCGCCTTGCCGGCGCCACCGCCCACACCGCCTGACGAGAATCCACAGCATGGCCATCGATGTCTTCTGGCGCCTGCCCACCCATGGCGAGCCCAGCACCCACCGCAACCGCGAGCCGTTTCGCGGCGACTGGTTCTTCGGCAACGGCAGCCCCAGCAGTAGCGGGCTGAGCACCCGCGACGACGGTTTCACCTATATCGACTACCTCGCCGAGATCGCCCGCGCCGCCGAGATCTCCGGCTTCCAGGGCGGGCTGATCCCGTCCTTCCCGATGACCGACGAACCCTGGGCCATCTCCGCCTTCCTGGCCCGCGAGACGCGCACTTTCCGCTTCATGATCGCCTTCCAGCCGGGCTTCCTGAACCCGCTGACCGCCGCGCGCATGACCGCCAGCCTGCAACGCGCCAACGGCGGCCGCGCGCTGTTCAACGTGATCACCGGCGGCGGCGGCCCTGCCCAGCTGTGGTGGGGCGACAGCGCCGGCCACGATGCGCGCTACGACCGCACCAGCGAGTTCCTCGACGTGCTACGCGGGGTGTGGAACGGCGGCCCGTTCAGCTACCAGGGCCGCTACTACCAGGTCGAGGACGCCGGTCTGGCCCTGCCGCTGGCGCAGCAGGATTTTCCCGAGATCTACTTCTCCGGCTCTTCGGATGCTGCACTCGCTACTGCATCGAAACACGCCGAGTACTACCTGACCTGGCTCGAGCCCTTCGCCCAGCTGCGCGAGAAGTTCGCCCGCGTACGCGAGCGCACCGAGGCCCTGGGGCGCAAGATCAAGTGTGCGGTGCGCGTCGACATCATCGCCCGCGCCACCGAGGAAGAGGCCTGGCGCGAGGTGCGCAAGGGCTTCGAGCGGCTGTCGCCCGCGGAACTGGCGCGCGCCGCCCAGCGTCCCGGCGGCGACTCGGTGGGGGCCAACCGGCAGGCCGGCAATCGCCCCGAGAGCATCAGCCGTTTCGACGACCTGATCCTCGAGCCGAACGTCTGGTCCGGCTTCAACCTGCTGCGCGGCGGGCAGACCAACGGCATTGTCGGCAGCTACCAGCAGGTGGCCGAACGCCTCGACGAACTGGTCCAGCTCGGCGCCGACGCCTTCATCCTGGCCAGCACGCCACACCTGGAAGAAGCCTACCGGGTCGGCGAAGAAGTCCTGCCGCTGCTGCGCGGCCACCGCTAATCCAACCGCGGCCGCCGGGCTCCGGCGCGCCGCCTGCTTCTGGAGCCGCCCATGCCACAGTCTTCGCCCCGCCCAACGCCCAGCCTCGACAAGCTCTGGTTCACCCGCTGCCCGGTGCCGACCGCCACCGGCCTGGCCTACCGGCTCGGCTGGCTGCAGCAGGCCTTCGCCGACGACGGCGTCGCCGTCGAGACCCTGCAGGACAACCCCGGTCTCGGCCAGCATCACTACGACCACCAGCTGCCAGAGCTGATTCGCGAGGGCGGCAACATCCTCGCCTTCGCCGCCCGCGCCCAAGGCGCGCCGACCCGCCTGATCGGCCTGACCTGGATCGACGAATGGCAGGTGATCCTGGTGCGTCCCGAGTCCGGCATCCGTAGCGCCGCCGATCTCGCCGGCAAGCGCCTGGCGCTACCGCAGTGGATCGAGCATCCGCTGCCCAGCCACGCCCGCGGCTCCAGTATCGCCCGCGGCATGTCGCTGCAGGGTTATCGCGGCGCGCTGGCCAGCGTCGGGCTCGGCCTGCATGACGTGACCCTGGTGGAGGTGCCCTCCGGGCATGGCAAGCGCGGGCAGAACGGGCCACGCCAGCTGTGGGCCGGTATCGAGCAACTCGCCGCCGGCCGGGTCGATGCGGTCTATGTCAAAGGCGCCGCAGCGGTGGATGCGGCGCGTGCCGCCGGCGTGGTGGTCGGCATCGACCTGGATGCCCTGCCTTCTGCCCACCTGCGCACCAACAACGGCACGCCACGGCCGATCACCGTGCACAAGAACCTGATCGACCAGCACTTCGACCTGCTGGTGCGCTTCCTCGCCGAGACCCTGCGCGCCGCCGACTGGGCCGCTGACAACCCCGCCGCCGTGCACGCCGTCCTCGAGGGCGAGACCGCCGGTAGCGCCGCGGGAGTAGCCGCCGCCTATCGCAACGACTTCCACCGCAGCCTGCATCCGGACCTCTCCGCCGAGCGCCTGGAATTGTTCGCCGAGCAGAAGCAGGCGCTCTGGCTGTATGGCTTCCTCGAACGCGACTTCGACCTGTACGACTGGGTCGACCACCGTCCCCTGGAGGCCGCCCTGGCGCTGCGCGAGCGCCAGCGCCAGGGCGGCCTCTGATTCACTCACCCGCACGAGACAGCGACATGAGCACACCCCGCCAGACCGAATACGCCATTCATCCACAGTTCCTCGAACGCTGGTCGCCCCGCGCCTTTACCGGCGAGGCGATCGCCGAGCAGGAGCTGTTTGCCCTCTTCGAAGCGGCGCGCTGGGCACCTTCAGCCAACAACGCCCAACCCTGGCGCTTCGTCTATGCGCTCAACGGTTCGCCCAGCTGGGCGAGCCTGTTCGGCCTGCTCGGCGAGAAAAACCGGCGCTGGGCGGCCAAGGCCGCCGCGCTGGTGGTGCTGATTTCGCGCACCCATCACCGCCGCCCCGGCGCCAGCGAGGACAGCCCGTTGCTCAGCCATTCCCTGGACAGCGGCGCGGCCTGGGCCAGCCTGGCCCTGCAGGCCCAGCACAGCGGCTGGAGCAGCCATGCCATCGGTGGCTTCGACCGCGAGCGGGCGCGCAGCGAACTGGGCGTGCCGGACGGTTACCAGGTCGAGCTGGCCATCGCCATCGGCCGCCGTGGCGATGCCGCCGAGCTGCCCGAGGACCTGCGCGCCCGGGAACAACCGACCCAGCGCCAGCCGCTGGCGAGCCTGGTGGCCGAGGGCCGCTTCAGCTTCGCCAGCGCCTGAAACGACCGAGCCCGAATGCGCACTGCATTCGGGCTCGTCGCTTGAACAGGCCGCCGCAGCGGCCTGCCATCTCGGCTCAGGCCACCGCTTCGAGCAGCTTCTGCCCCTGGGCCCACAGGCCGGTCATCTTCCACTGCTGCTCGAGTACACCGGGGCCGAATTCCTTGGAGCCGCCAAACAGTTCGGCGAGGCCCTGGAAGTAGGCGCCCTCCTCGATCAGCAGGATCAGCCTGGATGCCTGCAGCACGCTCTCGCCCCAGAAGGTGGCGCCGCCGTTGGCCTCGAGAATCGCCGGGGTGTGCGGGTTCTCCTCGATCTTCTCGACGATGAAGGCGTGCTCCGGCTGGCGGCGGTCGATGTAGATCGGCAGCTCGCGGGCCAGGGTCACGCGCTGGGAGGCCGCATAGCGGATCGGCAGCACCCGGTGGGCGCTGGCCCAACCGCCGAGGTATGGCGTGTGCACGTGGATCACCACATTGACCTCGGGGCGCTTCTGGAACACCCCGGCATAGCGCTGGCCGTTGCCGCCGGCCTTGCTGCCGCTGAGCGGCGAGCTGCCAGCGGCGGTCTCATCCAGCACCACCTGGCCGCTGTAGCTGGCAACCACGGCGCGGATCTCCTGGTCATCGGCCCAAGGGCCCGGTGCGTGCAGGGCGATCACCAGATCACTGTCGGGTACTCGCACATAGGTCTGGTAGGTGTTGGTGGCAGTCAGCGTGCGGGTTTCCTTGAGCACGCGGAAGGCCTTGGCGAAATCGCGTTTGGCCTGTTCGATCTGGCTGAGTTGGGTGGCGGTAAGGCTGGCGGTCATGGCTGATGCTCCTGGGGGTCGATGATGGCGACCGCGCCTTCTCGGCACGGCACTGACGTCTTCTCAGCAGGACTTGTGCCATAAGAAAAAAACATTGAACTTCAATGATTTAACTATCGAACCCAGCACTTTAAAGCCCTTCCCCAGCGGAATCTGCTGCCCCCCCAGCAGCCAGTGCTGGGCAGGTGTTGCTGCACCAGCAATCACCTCTAGCAAGACCCACCAAAAATCGCTGCAGCCCTCGTCAAAACTGGCTTTCAGCCTTTCGGCACAGGCCTTGCTCAAGTCCCTGCAACCCCGCTCGCAGCATGCGGCGGGCCTCCTCGACGCAGCCACTGGAACACTGCCATGAGCACCGAATTTTTCTGGCGTTTACCGCTGGGTAGCGATGGTCCCTACCTGGCCACGGACAAGAACAACCGCGGCGCCGCCGTGCACCGCCCCGGCAACATCGCCCCGGGGCGCCTGCCCAACGGCGAGCCGGACGGCTTCACCTATATCGACTATGTCGCCCAGGTCGCCAAGGCCGCCGAGCTGGCCGGCTTCGAGGGCGCCCTGCTGCCGACCGGCCCCGAGCCGTGGATTGCCGCCGCCGCCCTGGCCCGCGAAACCCGCCGGATCAAGTTCCTGATCGCCTTCCAAGCCACCTGGACCCTGCCGGCCTATGCCGCGCAGCAAGCGACGATCCTGCAGAACCTCAGCCGCGGTCGCCTGGAGTGGAACATCATCACCGGCGGCAACCCGGCCAGCCAGCGCGCCAATGGCGATTTCCTCGAACACGACAAGCGCTACCAGCGCACCGGCGAATTCCTCGACATCATCGATGGCCTGTGGAGCAACGAGCAGTTCAGCTACCAGGGCGACATCTACCAACTGGAGAACGGATCCCTGCCGCTCGGCCTGAAGCATGAGCGCAAGCCCGGCGTGTACTTCTCCGGCTTCTCCGATGCTGCCCTGGACGTGGCGGCGAAACATGCCGATGTCTACCTGAACTGGGCCGAGCCGATCGACAAGCTCAAGCCGCACCTCGAACGGGTGCGCGAGCTGGCCGACAAGCAGGGCCGCAGCGTGCGCTTCGGCATCCGCATCGACCTGTTCGCCCGCGAGACCGAAGAGGCCGCCTGGAGCGAACTGCGCCGCCAGTACGAACGCATCGACGCGCGCACCAGCGCCGCCATCAAGCACTTCGCCACCGGCTCCGACTCGGTGGGTGCGGCGCGGCAGAACGCCTACCACCAGAACAGCGACCGCTTCGACGATCTGGTCCTCGGCCCGAACCTCTGGGCCGGCTTCGGCAAGGCCAAGCCGGGGCCGACCGTGGGCCTGGTCGGCAGCCATGAGAACGTCGCCGAGCGCCTCGCCGAATACCGCGACGCCGGTTTCTCCACCTTCATCCTGGCCGGCAATCCGCACCTCGAAGAAGCCCTGCGCATCGGCCAGGAGGTGCTGCCACTGGTGCACACCAAACCGGTGCAGAGCCAAACCCCCACCGCCGCGCTGCAAGCCAGCGCCTGACTGAAAGGAATCGCACCATGAGTCAACCGCTCGATACCCTCTGGTACACCCGCTGCCCGGTTCCCACCGGCCTCGGCATCGCCGTGCAGAAAGGCTGGCTGGAAGAAACTCTGGGCGCCCAGGGCACCACCATCAAGTCGCTGCGCGAGTCGGCCAACCAGGCGGTGCGCGAATCGCACTTCGACCATACCCTGCAGAACTCGGTCCGCCACGGCGGCAACATTCCGGCCATCTGGGCCCGCGCCAGCGGCCGCGACACCCGGGTGATCGGCCTGTCCTGGGCCGACGAGGTGCAGCTGATCCTCAGCCTGCCGGACAGTGGCATCAAATCCGCCAAGGATCTCAAGGGGCGCAAGTTCGGCTTGCCGAACTGGGCCAACGCGCAGATCGACTTCACCCGCGCCCAGGCCATCCGTGGCCTGGAGAACGCCCTCAAGCTGGAGGGCCTGGAGGTCAAGGACGTCGAGCTGGTCGACTACACCCACGGCGGCACCTTCAGCGACGAGGCGGCGGAGACGATCAACGGCACCTCCACCTTCGGCGGTCGCCGTCGCGGTGGGCAGAACGCCGAACTGGTCGGTCTGCTGCGCGGAGAAGTCGACGCGATCTTCCTCAAGGGCGCTCACGCCGCACAGCTGGCGCAACAGTTCGGCCTGCACACGGTGATCGACACCGGCTCGCATCCGGAGCCGCTGATCCGTGCCAACAACGGCACGCCGCGCACCCTGAGCGTCGACTCCAACCTGCTGGAGCAGCACTACGATGCCGCGGTCGGCATTCTCGGCTCGGTGCTGCGCGCCGAGGAATGGGCCTGGACCCACCCCGACGACACCCGCCGCTACCTGGCCCGCGAGACCAACAGCAGCGAGTACTGGGTAACCCAGGCCTACGGCGAGGACGCCCACCAGCGCCTGCGCACCAACCTCGACGAGCGCTCGATCGTGGCCCTGCAGGACTTCACCGACTTCCTCCAGCGCTGGGCCTTCATCCCGCAGAGCTTCTCGGTCCAGGACTGGATCGACGCCCGCCCGCTGGAAACCCTGCGCAGCGCAGTGGCACAGCGCGCCGGCTGAGTCGTGGTTCCGCACGGGCGAACACTGCGCCCGTACGGAGCACATCCGAACAAGCGTTTCGTGGACATTTCATGAGCACACCCCTCGATACCCTCTGGTACACCCATAGTCCGGTACCTACAGGGCTCGGCATCGCCGTTGAATCCGGTCGTCTGGCCCAGGCCTTCCGACCGCTGGGCACCCGCATCCAGGCACTGCGCGAGTCCTCGGACCGCGAAGTGCGCGAGGCACACTTCGACCAGCACCTGCACAACTCGGTGCGCCATGGCGGCAACATACCCGCCATCTGGGCTCGCGCCCGTGGCAGCGAGACCCGGGTGATCGGCCTGTCCTGGGCCGATGAGGTGCAGCTGATCGTCACCACCCATGACAGCCAGATCCGTGATATCCGCGACCTGCGCAACCGCCGCTTCGGCGTGCCCAAGTGGGCCAACGTGCAGATCGACTTCACCCGCGCCCAGGCCATTCGCGGTCTGGAGAACGCCCTCAAGCTGGAGGGCCTGCGGGTCGCCGACGTGGAGCTGGTCGACTACCCCTACGGCGGCACCTACAGCGATGAGCCGGTGCACCATGTGCATGGCGCCCAGGTCACCCTCGGCGGCAATCGTCCGCAGCGCAACAACGAGCTGATCGGCCTGTTGCGCGGCGACATCGATGCGATCTTCGTCAAGGGCGCACACGGCCTGCACCTGGCCAACGAATTCGGTTTGCGCGTGGTGGTGGATGTCGGCTCGCACCCGGACCCGCTGATCCGCGCCAACATCGGCACGCCACGCACCCTGACCGTCGACCAGCACCTGCTCGATGAACACTTCGAGGCGGCCGTGCTGATCCTCGATACCGTGCTGCGGGCCGAGCAGTGGGCCTGGGCCCACCCGGAAGAGACCCGTCGCTACCTGGCCCGCGAGACCAACAGCAGCGAGTACTGGGTGGCCCGCGCCTATGGCGAGGACGCCCATCTGCGCCTGCAGACCAACCTGGCCGAGCGCTCCACCGGCGCGCTGCAGGACCTCACCGACTTCCTCGAGCGCTGGGACTTCATCCCGCACGGTTTCGACGTGCGCCAATGGATAGCCGCCGAGCCGCTGGAACAACTGCTGGAGAAGGTCAATGTCGCGATCTGAAACCAGCGGGCGCCCCGGCGCCTTCCTGGCCAACTTCATGCTGCTGGCCGCCTTCAGTGGCGCCACCATCGGCATGGCCAAGATCATCACCACCCTGTACGCCATCGAGATCGGTGCCAATTCCCTGCAGCTCGGCATCATCTCGGCCATGGAATCGCTGGGCATGGTGCTGCTGACCCTGCCGGCCGGCTTCGTCATCGCCCGCTTCGGCGCGCGCCGGGTGTACTTCCTCGCCAGCCTGGGGCCCATGTTACTGAACCTGGCCATCCCGCTGTTCGGCGGCTGGATCTGGCTGGCCGCGGCGCGCCTGCTGATCGGCCTGTGCATCCCGTTCCGCATCGTCGCCATGAACAGCGCGTTTCTGCGCCAGCTCAAGCGCATCGGCAACGACAAGGCCGGCTGGTACCGCGGCTCGCTGACCTTGGGCATGGGCCTGCTCGGCCCTCTGCTGGGCAACTGGCTCAGCGGCAGCACCGGCTTCACCCTCGGTTTCGTGGTGATCGGCCTGTGCTTCGGCCTGATGGCGGTCTACAGCCTGGGCTTCTGGGAAGCCGAGCAGGTGGAGCCGAGCAGCCTGGATGTCGGCGCCGAAAGCGGCAGCATGTTCAGCCAGGTTCTGGCCATGCTGCAGAACCTGGAAATCGCCGAGAGCTGCCTGATCGAGATGCTCTCCGGTGCCACCGGCGCGCTGTTCGGCACCTTCATCATTCTTCTGGCCATGGACGTCGCCGGGCTCTCGCAGAGCCAGGCGGTCAGCCTGGTGATGGTACAAGGCCTGGCCGCCGTACTCGGCCTGTTCGGTCTCGGCTACCTGGTAGAGCGCATCGGCCGGCGCTTCGCCTATGTCGCCGGGCTGAGCGCCGCGGTGCTCGGCCTGCTGCTGCTCGGCCGCGCACATGGTTACGCGTTGCTGGCCATCGGCGGCGTGCTGCTGAGCACGGCGGCCTCGCTGGTGCACCTGGTCAACATGGCCCAGCTCGGCGAACACGCCGCCGACAAGAGCAAGATCTCCGGCCTGTTCAATCTGGCCGGCATGCTCGGCAGCTTTTCCGGTGCGCTGCTCGGCGGCGTGATCAGCCAGCTGGTCGGCCTGAGCAACCTGTTCCTCGCCTGGATTCCACTGCTGTTGTTGGTGACCGGCTTCTGCTGGCTGCGCAAGCTACGCCGCGCCCCCGCGGCTGCCGTATTGGAGGGATGACATGCTGAGCGCCTTACTCAACCGCCTGAGCTGGTTCGCCTCGCCACTAGCGCTGCTCGTCGTCTGGGCCCTGGTGGCCCAGGCCGGTTGGTACCCGACCCAGCTGCTGGTGCCGCCGCTGCATGTCTACCAGGCCTTCGTCGAACTGCTGGGCAGCGGCGAGCTGCGCGAGCACCTGCAGAACAGCCTGTCGCGCCTGGGCATAGGCTTCTCCCTCGGCGCGCTCGGCGGCCTGCTGTTCGGCACCGCCATGGCCCTGTCGAAGCAGGTGGAAGCCTACTGCTCGCCGCTGTTCCATACGCTGCGGCAGATCCCCTCCATCGCCCTGATTCCGATGTTCATCCTGTTCTTCGGCGTCGAGGAGACCTTCAAGATCCTCATCGTGGTGAAGGCGGCGTTCTTCCCGGTGGCCCTGGCCACCAGCGAGGGCGTTAAGGGCATTCCGCGCAGCTACTTCGATGTGGCCGCGGTATATCGCCTGCCGTTGTGGAGCCTGCTCAAGGACGTAGCCTTCCCCGCCGCAGCACCGCCCATAGTCACAGGCTTGCGCATCAGCCTCAGCCGTTCCTGGATGGTTCTGGTCGCCGCCGAGTTGCTGGCCGCCGACAGCGGCCTCGGCCAGTTGATCGAGCTGAGCCGGCAGATGATGCGCATCGATATCGTGATGGTCGGCGTGGTGGTAACCGGGCTGGTCGGCTTCACCCTCGACTACGGCTTCCGCCTCCTGGAAAAACACCTGTTCCGTTGGAAACCACGCGCATGAAGATTCTGATCCGCTTCCTCGCGTCATTGCGCGGCCTGCTGCTGCCACTGCTGCTGATCGCCGCATGGGAATACATGTCGCGCCAAGGCGCCAGTCAGGCCTATGCCTTCGTGCCGCTGAGCAAGATCGGCGCAGGTCTCGACGAGCTGCTGGCCAGTGGCGAGCTGTGGCTGAGCGTGGCGGCCAGCCTCGAACGCACCTGCCTCGGCCTGCTCTATGGCGTGCTCGCCGGCTTCGCCGTGGGCGCGCTGATGGCCCACTCGCGCATCGCCGAACGCCTGCTCGCGCCGCTCTACCACACGCTGCGCCAGGTGCCGATTCTCGGCCTGATCCCGCTGCTGGCTTTGTGGTTCGGTAGCGGCGAGTTCTCCAAGGTATTGATCGTTTCCCTGGCAGCCTTCTACCCCATGGTGCTGAACAGCTTCGAGGGATTCAGCCATGTCGAGAAGAGCTACCAGGAGGTCGGCCGCATCTACACCCTGACGCCGCTGCAGCAGTTCACCCAGGTGCAACTGCCGAGCGCCCTGCCCAGCCTGTCCAACGGAGTGCTGCACGCACTGGCCTTCGCCTGGGTCAGCTCGGTGGGCTGCGAGCTCTTCCTCTCCACCGGCATGGGCCTCGGCAACCTGATGATGAACGCCGAGACCGGATCACGCATGGAGGTCGTGGTGATCGGCGTGCTGTGCATCGGCCTGCTCGGCTACACCATGAACCAACTGTTTACACGCCTCAGCCGCTATCTGCTGCGCTGGCGCAACCTTCGCGATAGGTAACCTCATGACAGCCATTCTCGATCCACAACTGCTCGGCAACGACCTGCGCCAGCCCGGTGCACTGGAGATTCGCGGCCTGCACAAGGCCTACCAGATCGACGGCAAGGCCCTGCCAGTGCTGCACAACATCGACCTGCAGGTGCTGCCCGGCGAGTTCGTCAGCATCGTCGGGGCCAGCGGTTGCGGTAAGTCATCGCTGCTGCGACTGATCGTCGGCCTGGAGAACGACTACCAGGGCCAGATCCAGCTGGACAGCGAGTCCGTGTCGGGCACCAGCCTCGACCGCGGCATCGTGTTCCAGGACCACCGCCTATTCCCCTGGAAGACGGTCGAGCAGAACATCGCCCTGGCCCTCAGGAACCAGCGCCTGGGCAAGAAGGAAAAGGCCAAGCTGGTGGCCGAGCATGTGGCCCTCGTCGGCCTGAACGGTTTCGAACAGGCCTACCCGCACCAGCTCTCCGGCGGCATGGCCCAGCGCGCCGCCATCGCCCGCGCGTTGATCACCCGCCCTAAGGTGCTGCTGCTCGACGAGCCTTTCGGCGCCCTCGATGCACTCACCCGCGTGCACCTGCAGCACGAACTGCAGCGCATCTGGGTGCAGCAGCGCAGCACCATGATCATGGTCACCCATGACGTGGAAGAAGCGCTGTACCTAGGCGATCGCGTGATCGTTATGGATGCCCGCCCGGGACGCATCCGCCACGAAGTCAAAGTCGACCTGCCGCACCCGCGGGAGCGCAACTCGCAGGAACTGCAGAGATTGCGTGAGGAGCTACTTACAGAGCTGACGGAGATCCATTAGCACTCGGCGGCAACTAGTCGCCCCTGCTTTTGTTTGCATCGAACGACTGCTTCTGGCCGGCTTCTGCCTGTTGCAACGGGCAGAAATCGGCCCAGACCGTGTAAAAACGTGGCCAGCGCCCTTGCTATGCTGCCGACAAGTTTCATAGCGGGGCGGTCCGCCCCCTATGCCGATTGCCCAGAAGCTCTCGGTCCGTCCAATCCCGGTGGGACTGATCTGCACACTGGTACAGATTTGGTACGTGGTGCAGAGGTTTTCCGCTAGAAGGTGCACCATTATTGATTTGGATAGATGATTATTTCCGATCCATCATCGGCGCCACGGAGAAGCGGCGGGACAGGGCAGGGCGGACGGTGGGCTGGAGCTGGGCTTGCGGCTGATTCATCGGTAGTGACGGCTGTGTTGCGGCGCCGGGTGGCGTTGAAGGGCACATAGTTTATCAGTAAGCGGGATTTTCCGTCCTGATCACCTCTCGGGGGCGCCTCGCAGTCGAGTCTTCCTGTTGGCGCTTCCAATGTTGTTTTCCCACGTCGCTGACGTCGGCTGGCCGTACGGCGCTGGCGGTTGCTTCGTGGGAACTTCAGGGCACTGGTGCAGGTCGGAGAACGCCATGATTCCCGTCTCTGGCTCACGCAGGTGACGCCGGGACGGAGCGGATAGCCGGCGCAGGCAAGACCTGTAACCCGCCATACCCCCCAGCCCTGGTGAGAATGCCCTCGATGTACGCCAAGTGTTTGATGTCGATCCTGACGTTCACCCTTTACGCGGCCTCTTCGCTGCCGGCGTACTCCGCTGATCAGTGGGGGGGGCAGGGCAATAACAGTGCGTCAGCAGCCCTATTGGAGGCGGCGTCGCTGCAACTGGAGTTTGGCGAGGTGGAGCAGGCTGGCGACACGCTGGAGCGTGCTTTGCGCATCGAGCCGAACAATCCCGCGACCTTGCATTATCTGGGGCAGGTGCGGTTCCAGCAGGGGCAGTTTGAGCAGGCCATCGCCTTGGCCAAGAGATCCACTGGGCGCGCTCGCACCAATACCGAGTTGCGCAATCGCAATCTCCAGCTGATCCAGGCGGCCCGGCAGAGCATGGGGCCGGGCGTGGCGAGTGGTTCGGAAGCGGAGGTCGCGGTGGATGAACAGGCTCAAGTCCGAGTGGGCCTGTATCAGCAACGCGCAAGGCCGGGTGAGGCGGGTATTGCAGCCGGTGGTCTGGCCACAGCGGAGCAGGAAGGCTTCGCAACCGAGTCGCAGGCGGGTGATTGGCAATCCCGTGATGCCGGTGGCCTCCAGGCCGCTTCGTTCGATTCACAGCCGGCGTATGACGAGGTGCGTATCCCGCGCGGCCAGATGCCGCCGCTTGGCAAGTGTCGGATTTGGTTCCCCGATCGCCCGGTGGGACAACAGCCCGCACCTGGCAAATGTAAGAAGCTGCAGAATCGGGTTCCGCAGGGTGCCTACCTTGTGCGTGGCTGAGACCAGGGCTTGACGGGGACCAGGCTCCTGCACACAGAGCCCCCGGTCATCGATCAAGGTGCCTGTGTTGCAGCTTCAGGCGGCAAGGCATAATCGCCGCTTTCTCCCTGCTGGAGCCTTTTTCATGCAACTCGACTTCACCCAACTGGCCCCGCTGGACGCCTACCGCTGGCTTGCCTCCACTGTTACGCCGCGCCCAATCGCCTGGGTTTCCACTCTGTCGAAGGACGGGGTCAGCAACCTCGCGCCGTTCAGCTTTTTCCAGGTCATCAGTGACAACCCGCCGACCTTGATGGTGAACATCAACACACGTGACGATGGGCAACTGAAGGACACCCTGCGTAACGTGCAGGACACCGGCGAGTTGGTGATCCAGTTGGTGTCCTTCGAGCAGGCGGAAGCCATGAACGCCAGTGCGGCCTTGTTGCCCCATGGCGTGAGCGAGTTCGAGAAGTGTGGCATTGCCACCGAAACGTCGTTGCGAGTGCAGGCGCCGCGGGTGCAGGGCGCGCCGGTGGCTTTCGAGTGCCGAGTGGCCGAGGTTCAGCCCTATCCACGCGCCAACCCCAACTGTCACCTGGTGTTCGCTGAGGTGCTGCTGGCGCATGTCGATGATGCGGTGCTGACCGAGGCTGGTCGGGTGGACCCGCATCGCCTGGATCTGGTGGGGCGCCTGGGCGGAAGTGCCTACACCCGCACGCGCGACACTTTCAACATGGTGCGGCCGAGCTGAGCCCAGCGCCGCCCACAGGCGTCCGACGCGGGTAGGCGGCGCGCTTGTTCGGGCGCTAGCGGTGCTCACGCCGGATCGTGCGCCGAACGATCTTGTCGACCTCCACTACCGCGCAGGTGGCCACCGCCGTTCCCAAGCACCAGCTCCAGCCCACCAGGCTCAGCCCGCTGGTGCCGAACAGCGTCTGCAGCGCCGGCAGGTAGGTGAAGCCCAGTTGCAGCAGCACCATCAGGCCGACCATGCTCCAGACCATCGGGTTGTCCTTGAAGCTGAAGCGCGCCGGGCCACTCAGCCGGCGGCTGCTGAACAGGTAGCCGATCTCGCCGAATACCAGGGCATTGACCGCGAGGGTTCGGCTGGCCTCCATGCTCCAGCCGATCTGCTGGGTGTAGATAAATAGCCCGAGGCTGGCCACGGTCAGCAGCACCGATACCAGCAGGATCAGCCAGAGCAGTTCGCCCGATAGCAGCGGCGCTTTCGGGTCTCGTGGCGGCCGTGCCATGAGATCGTCCTCGGCCGGCTCGAAGGCCAACGCCAAGGCCAGGGTGACGGCGGTGATCATGTTCACCCAGAGGATCTGCAGAGGCGTGATGGGCAGCGTCAGGCCCAGCAGGATGGCCGTCAGCAGGACGATGGCCTGGGCGCCGTTGGTGGGCAGGATGAAGAGGATCGACTTCTTCAGGTTGTCATAGACCGTGCGACCTTCTTCCACCGCGTGGGCGATGGTGGCGAAATTGTCGTCGGCCAGGACCATCTGCGCCGCTTCCTTGGCCGCCTCGGTGCCCTTGATGCCCATGGCGATGCCGATGTCGGCGCGCTTGAGGGCAGGGGAGTCGTTGACCCCGTCACCGGTCATGGCCACCCGTTCGCCAATGGCCTGCAGACGCTCCACCAGGCGCAGCTTGTGGCTCGGGCTGGTGCGCGCGAAAACGCTGGTTTCCTTGAGCAGGGCATCCAGCTCGGAATCGCTCAGGTCATCCAGGTCAGCGCCGGTCAGCGGATTGCCGGCCGGCAGACCCAGTCGCTCGGCAATGGCGGCGGCGGTGGCGGCGTGATCGCCAGTGATCATTTTCACGTGGATACCGGCGTTGTGGCATTCCTTTATGGCGAGAATGGCTTCCTCCCGGGGCGGGTCCATCATGCCCACCAGGCCCAGCAGCACGAAGCCACTGCCCAGGTCGGCATGGTTCAGCTCGTGCTGGCCGCTGCCGGCGCCGCGGCGGGCCAGGCCGATCATGCGCAAGCCGGCGGCTGCGCCTTCTCCCAGCACGTCGTCCCAGATACGTGGGTCCAGCGGCTCGGCGCTACCGTCACGCCATTGCTGGTCGCAGACTTCCAGCAGTCGCTCCGGTGCACCAATCAGGTAGATGACGCCCCGGCCGTGCTCGTCGCGATGCAGGCTGGCCAGGTAGCGGCGCTCGGAGCTGAAGGGGAGGGCGTCGACTCGGGGGTGGCGGCTGGCTTCGTCGTCCGAGTCCAGTTGCAGCTTGCCGGCCAGGGTGAGCAGCGCCGCTTCGGTAGGGTCGCCCGTGATGCACCACTGGCTGTCCACCTCGCAGAGGCTGGCGCTGTTGGCCAGCAGGCCGGCGCGGGCCAGTTCGTGCAGGTCATGAGCGAGGTCGATGGTGGGGCTGACGTCACCTTCGGGGGCGTACCCCACGCCAGAAATTTCGTAGCGACGGGCCGCAGTGTAGACGCGTTGCACGGTCATTTCGTTGCGGGTCAGGGTGCCCGTCTTGTCGGAGCAGACCACGGTCACCGCGCCCAGGCTCTCCACTGCCGGCAGTCGGCGGATGATCGATTGGCGGCGGGCCATGCGCTGGACGCCCAAGGCCAGGATGATGGTCAGCACCGCCGGCAGGCCCTCGGGAATGGCCGCCACTGCCAGGCCGACGGCGGCCATCAGCATGTCGTCGGCGCTGTAGCCGCGCAGCAGGATGCCGAAGGCGAAGGTGGCCACCGCCAGTACCAGGATGATCAGGGTAAGTTGGCGGGCGAAGCGCGCCATGTCCGCCAGCAGCGGTGTCTGCAGCTGCTCCACCGAGCCCAGCAGGTGACTGATGCGCCCCAGTTCGGTTTCGCCGGCGGTGGCGACCACCAGGCCAACGCCGCTGCCAGCACTGACCAGGGTGCCGGAGTAGGCCATGCTGTGGCGGTCGCCCAGGCTGGCATCGGCGGTGACCGGTCGGCTGGTCTTGTCGGTGGGAACGGATTCCCCGGTCAGTGCCGCTTCCTCGATACGCAGGTCGCGTGTTTCCAGCAGGCGCAGATCCGCCGGAACGCGGTCGCCGGCTTCCAGCAGCACCAGGTCGCCCGGCACCAAGTCCTCCGCCGGCACCTGGCGCACTTCGCCGCTGCGTTTCACCCGGCTGTCCAGGGTCAGCAGCTTCTGGATGGCGCGCATCGCTGACTCGGCCTTGCCCTCCTGGATGAAACCGACCACGGCGTTGATCAGCACTACCCCGAAGATCACCGCGCTGTCCAACCATTCGCCCAGGACGAGGGTGACCAGGGTGGAGGCCAACAGCACATAGATGAGCAGGTTGTGGAACTGCAGCAGAAAGCGCTTCAAGGGACCAGCGCTGGCGCGTTCGGGCAGGCGATTGGGGCCAACGCTGGCCAGGCGACGCTCGGCTTCGTCTGTGTCGAGCCCGGTTGGCCCGCTGTCCAGTTGTCGCAGGCTGTCATCGACAGACTGAGCATGCCAGTGGGTGGAAGTTGGAGCGGTCATGGCGTCCTCCTTGGCGAGTCGTGAGTCAAGCCTAGTTCCCCGGGCAATTTCCTTTATTGGCCTGGATCAGTTCCTAGATTTTCGTAGGAAGCATAGAAAGCCATCCAAAAGCGACGTCCAGTTAGTCAAAAACAGCATGGCCTCTCAGCTGACAGGATTGTGGCTTGTCGCCAGCATTCTGCAGCTCCTATGTTCGGTCTTTCAGGGAAGCGGATAGCAGATCGCGTCCATGCAGTTGTCGCCTTGTGGGGAGGTTGGAGCATGTGGACTGTTTTGCAACGCAGGCTGGCGAGCCTGAGCACTGCCAACAAGCTGATACTGGGGTTCGGCATCGTACTGGCACTCACCCTGGTGGTAGCGGCCACCGGTTTCAGTGCTCTGCGCGCGGTGGACGGCCGGGCGCGTCTTCTTGAGGAGATGCGTGCCATCAGCGGTGATGTGCTGATGATCCGGCGCACGGAAAAGGACTATGCCCTCACCTCTGACACCAAGTATGCCGAGGCGCTGCGTCAGCAGGCCGAAGCCATAGTCACCCGCAGCGAGGCACTGGCCGCGCAGTTGTCTGCTCCGGGGCGCGAGGCCCTGGGCGAAGTCACCCAGGCCATGGCGGAGTACCGAGCGGCTTTTGACCGTTACGTAGAGCTCACCGACAACCAACGCCTGGGGCTGGAGGCTGCCAACTGGCTGGTGGTCAGCGCGTCCAACAGCCTCGACGTGCTGCAAAGCGGTTTGAACGAGGATGGCGTCGACCTGCTGAAGCGTTCGCAGGGGGTCGAAGGCGCGGAGCTGGTGACCCAGGGCGGGCAGATCAGCCGCGTTTATCAACTGCTCCTGCAGGCCCTCAACCAGGCCCGCCTGCGCCTGGAGCAGAGCCGGGGCACGGAAGGGGCCGGTGCCCCGCAGATCCAGGAAGCCCTGGACGCTCAGACGCTCGCCGCCGAGCTGCGCGACGCCATGCAGGACCCAGGCTACGCCGCCGTGCTCACTGAAGTGATCGGCAACGTCGACTCCTTCAATGACCGCTTGAAGGATTACACCGCGTCCCTGGAGCAGCAGCGCCAGGAGTACATGCACCTGGCGACCCAGGCCGACCGGGTGGTGGAAGCTGTGGAGCGCGCCTACGAACTGCAAAAAGCCGACATGCGCGCCCAGCAGGATTCCAGCTCGCTGCTGATCCTGCTGGCAGCGGCCCTGGCCTTGGTGATCGGCCTGGCGGCTACTGCACTGATCAGCCTGTTGATCGTTCGGCCGCTGCGCCGGGTCATCAGCCTGGCTCGGCAGATCGCCGAGGGTGATCTCAGTGCCGGTATCGAGGTGCAGCGCCGCGACGAGATCGGTCAGTTGATGGAAGCCATGCAGGGCATGTCCGGCAACCTGCGGGACATGGTCGGCCGCTTGCAGGGCGGTGTGGCGCAGATTTCCTCTTCGGCCCAGGCGCTGTCCAGCGTGACCGAGCAGACCCGCGTAGGCGTGAACGGCCAGAAGGAAGAAACCGACCAGGTAGCCACCGCCATGAGCCAGATGGCAGCCACCGTGCAAGAGGTAGCACGCAATGCCGAGGCCGCCGCCAGTTCCACCGAGGCGGCGGACAACCGCGTCACCACCGGCAGTCAGGTCGTGCGCCAGACCCTGGAGCGGGTCAATCAACTGGCCCATGCGATGGAGGAAGCCACTTCCAGCATCCAGCGCCTCAGCCAGGACACTCAAAGCATCGATACCGTGCTCGACGTGATCAAGAGCGTCGCCGAGCAGACCAACCTGCTGGCGCTCAATGCTGCCATCGAAGCGGCCCGTGCCGGTGAGCAGGGGCGTGGCTTCGCCGTGGTCGCGGACGAAGTGCGGGCGCTGGCGCGGCGGACCCAGCAGTCCACCGCCGAGATCGAACGGCTGATCGCCACCCTGCGCGATGGCGTGCGCAGTTCAGTGGAGCACATGCAGCAGAGCGAAAGCCTGTTAGGGCTGACCGTGCAGGATGCCAACCTGACCGAGGAAGCACTGGCCGGCATTGCCGACGCCGTGACCCTGATCCACCAGATGAATCAGCAGATCGCCGCGGCGGCCGAGCAGCAGAGCGCAGTAGCCGAGGAGATCAATCGCAGTGTCACCAGCATCCGGGATATCGCCGACCAGTCCGCCATGGCCATGGACGAAACGGCAACCTCCAGTGTCCAGCTCGCGCGGCTGGGGCAGGAGTTGCAGGGCATGGCGGGGCATTTCCGGCTCTGAGTCCGCAGCAAGTCTGGAGGATTCGGCATTCCGTCGTGCGGATCGGGGCCCTAGAATGGTGCCCCTGTCCAACCGGCCTGGAGTGTCGCAATGCTGAAGATCTGGGGGCGAATCAATTCCACCAACGTGCGCAAGGCGCTCTGGTGCGCTGAAGAAGCCGGAGTCGCCTACGAGCAGCGGGACGCCGGTGGCGCCTTTGGCCTGGTCAACGAGCCGACCTACCGCGCGCGTAATCCCAATGGCCTGGTGCCGATGATCGAGGACGGCGATCTGGTGCTCTGGGAGTCCAACGCCATTGTCCGCTACCTGGCTGCACGTTACGCCGCGGGTAGCCTCTATCCCGAGTCGCCAGTGGCGCGTGCCGAGGGTGACAAGTGGATGGACTGGGCCACCTCAAGCTTTGCCACACCGTTTCGCGACCTGTTCTGGGGCACAATGCGCACACCGCCGGCCGAGCGTAACCAGGCGCTGATCGATACCGCGCTGACACGCTGCAGTGAGCTGCTGGCCATTCCTGACCGAGCCCTGTCCGAGCGCCCCTACTTGTCGGGCGAAACCCTGGCGATGGGCGATATCCCGCTTGGCTGCTTCGCCTACGCTTGGTTCGAGATGCCGATCCTGCGTCCCGAGCTGCCCAACCTCGAAGCCTGGTACGCGCGCCTGAAGGCCCGGCCTGCGTACAAGAAAGCGGTGATGACGGCGCTGACCTGATCCGGCTCGCCGATAGAGCCATTGGAACCTAGGCTGAGTGGCAGCGATCGCCGGTTGAATTAGCTGGCATTCGGCCTTATCTAGCCCCTTTCCTTAGAAGCAGACGAATCCATCATGAGTTCCGCCCTGTCCATTCGGCAGTTGACCAAGACCTACGGCAATGGCTTCCAGGCCCTCAAAGGCATCGATCTGGAAGTGGCTGAAGGTGATTTCTTCGCCTTGCTCGGCCCCAACGGCGCAGGCAAGTCCACCACAATCGGCATCCTGTCCACCCTGGTGAACAAGACCAGCGGCACCGTCAGTGTCTTCGGCAATGACCTGGACACGTCGCCCTACGCGCTCAAGCGCTGCCTGGGCGTGGTGCCGCAGGAGTTCAACTTCAACCAGTTCGAGAAGGTCTTCGACATCGTCGTGACCCAGGCGGGCTACTACGGCATTCCGGCGAAGATCGCCAAGGAGCGCGCCGAGCAGTACCTGAACCAGCTCGGCCTGTGGGAGAAGCGCAATTCAGCCTCCCGCGAGCTCTCCGGCGGCATGAAGCGCCGCCTGATGATCGCCCGGGCGCTGATCCACCAGCCGCGCCTCTTGATCCTCGACGAACCCACTGCGGGCGTGGACATCGAGCTGCGTCGCTCCATGTGGAGCTTCCTCACCGAGCTGAACGAGCAGGGCATCACCATCATCCTGACGACGCACTACCTGGAAGAGGCCGAGCAGCTCTGCCGCAACATCGGCATCATCGACCACGGCCGCATCGTCGAGAACACCAGCATGAAGGAACTCTTGAAAAAGCTGCACAAGGAAACCTTCCTGCTGGACCTCAAGGAGCCCCTGGAAGTGCTGCCCCAGCTTAATGGCTACCCCGCCGAGCTAGTGGATGACCACACCCTGGAAGTGCAGGTTGAAAAGACCCAAGGCCTGACCGAGCTGTTCCGTCAGTTGGCGGCCTTGAACATCGATGTGCTGAGCATGCGCAACAAGTCCAATCGCCTCGAGGAGCTGTTCGTGTCCCTGGTGGAGAAAAACCTGGCGAAGGTGGCCGTATGAGTTCGGAACTCTCCGCAAACCTGGTCGCCCTCAATACCATCGTCTATCGCGAAATCCGCCGTTTCATGCGGATCTGGCCGCAGACACTGCTACCCCCGGCCATCACCATGGCCCTGTACTTCGTCATCTTCGGCAACCTGATCGGCCGGCAGATTGGCGACATGGGCGGCTTCAGCTACATGGACTACATCGTCCCTGGCCTGATCATGATGTCGGTCATCACCAACTCCTACAGCAACGTGGTGTCGAGCTTCTTCGGCAGCAAGTTCCAGCGTTCGGTGGAGGAGTTGCTGGTATCGCCGGTGTCGGCGCACACCATCCTCCTCGGCTACACCATCGGTGGCGTGCTGCGCGGGCTGGCGGTGGGGGTGATCGTGACCTTCCTGTCGTTGTTCTTCACCAAGCTCCAGGTGCACCACATCGGGGTGACGGCGCTGGTGGTGCTGCTGACTGCGACCATCTTCTCCCTGGGTGGGTTCATCAACGCGGTCTATGCGCGCAATTTCGACGATATCTCGATCATTCCGACCTTCGTGCTGACCCCGCTGACCTACCTGGGCGGCGTGTTCTACTCGATCCACCAGCTGCCGCCGTTCTGGCAGACGGTGTCCCTGGGCAACCCGATCCTGCACATGGTCAACGCCTTCCGCTACGGCATCCTGGGTGTTTCCGACATCAACATCGGCGTCGCCATCGCCCTGATGCTGCTGACCATGGTCATTCTTTACGTCGCCTGCATCCGACTGCTGGTCAGCGGTCGCGGTATGCGCCAATAAGGCGAAACAAAGCGACACAGAGTGGCATTATCTTCTGGATGCCGCTGATCGAGGTCTGCCGATACAGTCGGCAGACTTCTTTCCTTCCGAATCGTCCCAGGGGCTCCTAATGATGGTCCGCCGCAGTGTTTGGCTGTTGTTCGGGGCGCTTGCTTCGTTGTCCGCCGTGGCCCAGGAGGCGCCGCTGGTGGAAGTGGCCGAGCCTCAGCGGGCGCTGGTGCGCGACGAGCTGGTGACCTTCGGTTCGCTGCGCTCGGACGAGTCGGTGATGATCCGCCCGGAAGTGGAGGGCAGGGTGGCCAGCCTGCATTTCCGCGAGGGTGAGACGGTCAAAGGCGGCGAGCTCTTGATCAGCCTGGACGACGCCATCGCCCGCGCCGAGCTGGCCCAGGCCCGCGCCAACCTCGACCTGGCGGAAAAGAGCTACCAAAGGGCGAAGATGCTGTACTCCCGCGGCGCCAGCAATGCCCAGGCGCAGGACGAGTCAATGTCCCAGGAACAGGCGGCGCGTGCCAGCCTGGCGCTGGCCCAGGCGCGCCTCGACAAGACCCAGATCCGCGCCCCCTACGACGGCACCCTGGGGCTTCGCCAGGTCAGCGTCGGTGACTACCTCAGCGCCGGGCAGGACATGGTTAACCTGGAAGTGCTGGACCCGTTGAAGGTGGACTTCCGTATCCCGCAGAAGGCGGTCAGCCAGGTGAGTCTTGGCCAGCCGGTGGAACTCAGCCTGGACACCTATCCGGGAGAGCGCTTTCGCGGCGAGATCATCGCCCTCAACCCGCGCCTGGACGAGATCGGCCGCAGCCAGGCCATCCGCGCGCAGATTGCCAACAAGGAGCACCGACTCAAGCCCGGCCAGTTCGTGAAGGTATCGGTGATCCTCGCCGAGCGCCCGCAGGCCCTGCTGATTCCCGAAGAGGCAGTGATGCCTGTGGGGCAGCAGTTGTTCGTCAACCTCGTGGTGGACGGCAAGGTGGAGCGCCGGCAGATCAAGATCGGCCAGCGCCTGCGCGGCAAGGCTGAGGTTCGTGAGGGCCTGCAGGGCAACGAGCAGGTCATTACTGCGGGCTGGCAGAAGGTCAGTCCCGGGCTGGAGGTCCGCACCGTAGCGCGAGGTGGGGTATGACCCTCTCTGATGTGTGCATCCGCAGGCCGGTGTTTGCCACCGTCCTGTCGCTGATCCTGGTGTTGCTCGGGCTGCTGGCCTATCAGCGCCTCGCGGTGCGGGAATATCCCAACATCGACGTGCCCATCGTCACCGTCAACGTCATCTATCCCGGCGCCAGCCCGGAGATCATGGAATCCCAGGTGGCCCAGCCCATCGAGGACGTGCTGTCGGGCATCGAGGGCCTGGACTTCGTGGCCTCCATCAGCCGTTCGGAAAACACCCAGATCACCGCACAGTTCCGCCTCGGCACCAACGCCGACGAAGCTGCCAACGATGTGCGCGACCGCCTGGGCCGGGTACGCGGCCTGCTGCCGGACGAGATCAACGAGCCCATCGTGCAAAAGGTCGAAGCCGACGCCCAGCCGGTGATCTGGATCGCCTTCTACAGCGAGCGGCATTCGGCGATGGAGATCACCGATGTGCTCGAACGGGTGATACGGGACCGCGTGCAGACCATTCCCGGTGTCTCCGAGGTGCAGATCCGTGGCGCCCGGCGTTTCGCCATGCGCATCTGGCTGGACCCGGAAAAGCTCGCCGCCCACGACCTCACGGTGCAGGACGTGGAAGATGCCCTGCGCCGGCAGAACGTCGAAATTCCGGCTGGGCGCATCGAGTCCGTGCAACGCGAATTCAGCGTGCTGTCGGAAACCGACCTGCGCACCCCCGAGGAATTCAACGACCTGATCCTCAACGACCAGCGCGGCTACCTGCTGCGTCTGGCCGACGTCGGTCATGCCGAGATCGGCGCCGCGGACGAGCGCAGCATCGTGCGCTTCAATGGGCGCTCGGCCGTGTCCCTCGGACTGGTCAAACAGGCTACGGCCAATCCGCTGGAAATCTCCGACGGTCTCAATGCCGCGCTGCCGGAACTGCAAGCCTTGCTGCCCGATGGCATGAAGATGACCATCGCCAACGACAACTCGCTGTTCATCCGCGAGTCCATCGACAACGTCTACACCACCATCTGGGAGGCGGTGGTTCTGGTCATACTGATCATCTTCCTCTTCCTGCGCTCCCTGCGCGCCACCCTGATTCCGCTGGTGACCATTCCCGTGTCGCTGATCGGCGCCTTCAGCCTCATGGTATTGCTGGGTTTCTCCATCAATACCCTGACGTTGCTGGCCATGGTGCTCGCCATCGGCCTGGTGGTGGACGATGCCATCGTCGTGCTGGAGAACATCCACCGGCACATCGAGGAGGGCATGTCGCCGCTCCAGGCCGCCTACAAGGGCAGTCGCGAGATTGCCTTCGCGGTTGTTGCAATGACCCTGACCCTGGCGGCTGTCTATGCCCCCATCGGTTTCATGCAGGGCACCTCCGGCAAGCTCTTCACCGAATTCTCCTGGACCTTGGCCGGCGCGGTGCTGGTATCCGGTTTCGTCGCCCTGACCCTGTCGCCGATGATGTGCGGTCACTTGCTCAAACCCCACGGGGCGCAGCAGCACGGGCGCTTCTACAACCTGGTGGAATCCTTTCTTCACGCACTGACCTACAGCTACCGCCACCTGCTGGAGCGGGTGCTGCGCGCCTGGATGCTCATTGTCCTGCTGTTGGCCGCGATCCTGGTGCTGTGCCTGGTGCTATTCAGCGGCTTGCGCAGCGAGCTGGCCCCCACCGAAGACACCGGCACCATCGTCGGCTCCATCAACGGCCCCGACGGCGCCACCATCGAATACACCAGTCGCTACGCGAAAATGCTGGAAGAGGCCTACCAGACCATCCCCGAAGCCAACCGCTACATGGTGGTGGTGGGCTTCCCGACGGTCGCCCAGGGCTTGTCCTTCCTCAAGCTGGAGCCCTGGGATGACCGCGAGCGCAGCCAGTTCGAAATCCGTGATGAACTTCTGCCCAAATTGCGCGACATTCCCGGCGTGCGGGCCTTCCCCATCAACCGTCCGCCGCTGGGGCAGAGTGCGCGTAACCAGCCGGTGAACTTCGTGATCCGCTCTTCACTGGAGTACAGCGAGCTACAGGGGTATGTCGATCAGTTGATGGAGCGCGTGCGTGACTTTCCCGGGCTGGAAAGCCTGGACAGCGACCTCAAGCTCAATGCGCCACAGCTCAAAGTCACGGTCAATCGCGAGCAGGCGGTGGCGGTGGGCACGGACACCGCCGCCATTGGCCGTAGCCTGGAAAGCCTGTTCGGCAGCCGCCAGGTAACGCGCTTCAAGCAGAACGGTGAGCAGTACGACGTGCTGGTGCAACTGGCCAACGTCGACCGCAGCAACCCGGATGACCTCAACCGCGTGTACGTGCGCGGCCGCAACGACAGCATGGTGCAACTGGCCAACCTGATCGACGTACGCGAAACCGTGGCGCCCCGCGAACTCAATCACTTCAACCAGCTGCGCGCGGTCACCGTGACCGCCAACGTCGGTTCCGGCTACACCCTCGGTGAGGCCCTAAACCACCTGGAATTGGCGGCGCGCGAGGTATTCCCGCCGGACACCCAGTTCGACTACACCGGTACCTCGCGTGACTTCAAGGATTCCAGCAGCGGTGTGGCGCTGATCTTCGCCCTGGCCCTGGTGTTCATCTACCTGGTGCTGGCGGCGCAGTTCGAGAGCTTCATCGACCCGATGATCATCCTCTTCAGCGTTCCGCTCTCCATGGCTGGTGCGCTGCTGGCGCTGACCCTCTTCGGCGGCACCCTGAACATCTACTCCCAGGTGGGCATGGTCACGCTCATCGGCCTGATCACCAAGCACGGCATCCTCATAGTCGAATTCGCCAATCAGTTGCTGCGCCAGGGTGTGGACCTGCACGAAGCGGTGATGGAAGCCTCGGTGAAACGCCTGCGGCCGATCCTGATGACCACCGGTGCCATGGTGCTGGGCTCGGTGCCCCTGGCCATCGCCACGGGCGCCGGTGCGGAAAGCCGGCAGCAGATCGGCATGGTGATCGTCGGCGGGCTGCTGGTGGGGACCTTCTTCACCCTGTTCGTGGTGCCGACCCTGTATCAACTGCTGCGCCGCTGGAAGCCGATCCACAAGCTGGAGGCGGCGCCCGCGTGACTTCATCTTGCGGTGCCGGCGGGCTGACGTATTGGCTATGTCTGCATGACGTCTTGTAGGCAGCTGCATTGCCCGTTGGAGCTGGCTTGCCAGCGAATGGCCCCGTTTCGCTGGCAAGCCAGCTCCTACAAGGCTCTTCGCCCGATGGTAAGTCTCTCGCAATAGCTAACGCAGACATCGCCAATGAAATCACCCCAACAACGGGTTGCCCCTACCCGTTACAGCCGCTGAAAGAACTTCGGATAGCGGTTCACCAGCCCATCCTCGTCGAGGGTCAGCACCGCTTCGAAGCCGCTGCCGTCGAGGTTCTGGTAGAGGTAATGGCTCTGGTCGAGGCGGGTGTAGGCCTGGCGCATGCGCCGCACGGTCAGCTGCGGCGCTTCGACGAACACCACCTCGATCTCCCGGCGCTCTTCCCGGTTGAGGAACAGCCGCCAGATGCTCGGGCTGTTGGTGAAGGGGGTGGGCCAGAGGTCCAAGTCGAGGCTACCCGACAGCTCGGGCAGCTTCTGGCCGTTGCCATCGAACCAGTGCAGGCCGTCACGGCGCAGGGTCAGGGTGCGGCTGCCGCGCCCATCACGCACCGTGGCGCTGAAGGTCCTGGGCTCCCAGCCTTTTTCGTATTCCAGGGTGTAGTTCAAGCGGTACGGCTTGCCATCGTCGTCAAAGGCCAGCATGCCGCTGTCCACCCGGCGCCCCTCCAGACGGAAGTCTTCCAGGCCATGGGTGGGGGATCGGTTGTTCCAAAGGTGGGTCCAGAGGGCTGTGGTTCTCATCAGCTCATGCCTCGTGGCGCTGGTTTTTTCGCAGGACCAGATAGAGCAGTGGTCCGATGGAGGCGAACACTGCGGTCAGTAGGTAGAAGGGTAGCAAGTAGGCCAGGCTGCGGCCCTGGCGGCGATTGTCCTGGTACATCCAGATTCCGATCAGGGCGCAGGCCAGATAGAGGTCGACCACCACTTGGGCGGTGTCGGGCCGACTCATCAGCTGCGCACCGAACTCCAGCAGCGGCTGTTCGCTGATGGCCATTACATAGAGGGTGTAGCCGCCGAACAGGAGCAGGGCGATCAGGGCAAACGAGCGAACGGGCATGTGACTTCCTTGTCGTTGGGGGAATCAGTCGAGTAGCAGCCCCACCTGGCGGATCTTCGGCAGGCGCGCGACCACCAGTTGGTGGGACCGGGTGATCAGCTCGCGCAACTCGCCGTCGCCCATGGGGTAGGGGCGTTGCATGGCAATCCAGTGGGCCCGCGCCAGGTAAGGCGCGGGAATGATGCCGGGGCGGTCGACGTAACCGAGGAAGAGGTCCTTATCGACCTTGAAGGTCAGGCCATCACCCAGGAAGTTGATGATGGCGAACATCTTGTTGCCCGCTATCGAGAACACCCGGTTGCTGCCCCATTTGAGGTCTTCCCGGGCACCGGGAAGTTGCAGGCAGAAGGCGGCGACTTGATCTGGGGTCATGCGTGCTCCTGTTCCTTCAGGTTCGGGTTTCGCTGCGTAGCAGCCAGAGGCTCAGTAGCATGCCGGCCAGGGCCATCAGCGCAGCGACCAGGAAGATCGTGGCGAAGCCCGCACGACCGGCAATAGCGCCCATCAGCGGCCCGGCGATACCCAGGGCCAAGTCGAAGAATACCGCGTAGGCGCCCAGGGCCGAACTGCGGCTGGCGGCTGGAATGCGTGTGACGGCCTCGACACCGAGGGCAGGATAGACCAGCGACAGGCCGAAACCGGTCAGCGCCGCGCCGGCCAGCGCCAGCCAAGGCGTCGGCGCCGCCCACAACAGGAGCAGGCCGAGGCTTTCCACCGCCAGACAGACGATGGCCACCCGGTAACCGCCCAGATGCTTGATGCTGTTGACGAACAACAGCCGGGCACCGATGAAGGCGCAGCCGAAGGCGGTGAGGCAGTAAGCGGCACCTTCCCAACCTACGCTGGCGTAGTAAAGGGTGATGAAGGTGGCCAGGGTGCCGAAGCCGATGGAGCCCAGGGCCAGGGCCGTGCCGTTGGGGGCGATGCGCAGGAAGACGTTGCTGAAGGGCAGCCGCTCGCCGTGGACGATGGGCGAGGGGGGCTTGGGCCAGGCCAGCAGCAGGGCAATGGCACAGAGCACTGCCATCAGCCCACCGATGCTCCACAGGCCCAGGCCATCGACCAGAACCACGCCCAGGGGCGCGCCGATGGCCACTGCGCCATAGGAGGCGATGCCGTTGTAGGAAATCACCCGCGCCATGTTTTCCGCACCCACCAGGCCCACGCCCCAACTGATGGAACCCGTGCCCACCAGGCCCTGGCCAATGCCCAGCATCACGCGCCCGCCGAGCAGAAGCGCCAGGCTCAGCAGGGGGAATTGCGCCAGCGAGGTGGAGAGCAGCGTCAGTACCCCGGACAGGCCGCAGCCGGCCATGCCGTACATGACCGCGCGCTTGGCGCCCAGCCGGTCGGCCAGGCTTCCGGACATAGGGCGGGAGAGGAGGGTGGCGAGGTACTGCACGCTGATGACGATCCCCGCCATCACCGAGCCGTAGCCCATGTCGTTATGTACGTAGCCGGGCAGCACGGCAATTGGCAGCCCGACACAGAGGAAGCTGATGAAGGTGAAGAAGACGACGGTGATGATCTGCAGCGTGGTGGAGGACGCGGACAGCCGTGGCGTGCTCATGGCAGAACCTGGAATTGGGGCGGACGGGGAATGTCGCCATCATCCCCGACTCGCGACGGCAAAGAAAGCTAGCTAATGGTTGTCTTGCTGGCCAAGGTTCAGATGATGGGAACCTGGCTGTGGGAGAAGGCTTCCACGAGGTGCTCGATCCAGGCGCGGACCGCCGGCAGCATGCCGCGCCTATGGGTGTAGACCGCTTGCAGATGGCCGCCCGGCAGGCTCCATTCCGGCAGCAGGCGCACCAGGCTACCGTCGCGCAACTCGGTTTCGCAGTTCATTTGCGGCAGCATGCTGAAGCCCAGGCCCGCCAGCACCGCGTGCTTGCGCACATCGAAGTCCTCAATGCCCAGGCGGGCCTCCAGAACCACTTCGCGACGATTGCCGCGGCCGTCATGCAGGTAGTGGTGGATGCGCCGGTCAGCCTCCAGGCCGCCGAGGGCCGGCAAGTGCTGGAGGTCCTCCGGGGTATAGATGCTCATACCCTCCAGCAGGCTGGGCGCGGCCACCAGGAAGGCCTGCGCCGCACGCAATGGGCGAGCGATCAGGGTCGGGTCTTCGTCGCCTTCCTCGCGTACCCGAAGGGCAACGTCCACGCCTTCCTCGCGCAGATCCACCCGGCGGTTGGTGAGGATCATGTCCAGCTGCACCAGGGGATAGTGCTGGAGGAATTCGGCTATCACGTGCTTGAGCATCGAGTGCGCCAGCTCCACCGGGCAGGACACCCGCAGGCGGCCCCGGGGTTCGACGGTAAGACTGGCCACCACTTCCTCGGCCTGCTCGGCCTCCAGCAGCATGGCCTGGCAATGGCGCAGGAAGCGCTCGCCGACATCGGTCAGCGCCAGCTTGCGTGTGGTGCGTTGCAGCAGACGCGCGCCGAGCCGGGTTTCCAGTTCGGCAATGCGCCGTGAAAGGCGCGACTTGGGTATGCCGAGCAGACGGCCGGCAGACGAGAAGCCGCCGTGCTCCACCACCTTGGCGAAATAGAAGAGATCGTTGAGGTCTTGCATGATTTTGTCCTGCGGGTGGGACGAGCTATCGCGTTGGGTGACTTTACCGCGCCATTGCCCGATCTGGCGGGACTTTTGCGCACATTGCCGGGCGGCCGGCTAAGCGCTATACCTGAGCCTCTCCCATCCACCCGAAAACGGAGCGATCACCATGTCCTTGTCTATGTACGAGGCGTCCATCCCGGTTCTGGCGCGCATGCTCGGCAACCTGTCCAACATCCTCAAGAAAGCCGAGGCCAACGCCCTGGCGCGTGGCATCGATCCCAAGGTATTCATCGAGTCGCGCCTGGCGCCGGATATGTACGCCCTGGCCCGTCAGGTGCAGATCGCCAGCGATATGGCCAAGGGATGTGCGGCGCGCCTGGCCAACGTCGAGGTGCCGAGTTGGGCCGACAGCGAAACCACCTTCGAGGAACTGCAGGCGCGCATCGCCAAGACTCAGGCGTTCATCGAGGGCATAGACGCTGCCCAGCTGGAGGGCAGCGAAAGCCGCACTGTGGTGCTGAAAATGCGCAGTGGCGAGATTAGCTTCAGCGGTCGCGACTATCTGCTCGGCTTCGCCCTGCCGAACTTTTATTTCCACATCACCACCACCTACGCCATCCTCCGCCACAACGGCGTGGACGTGGGCAAGATGGATTACCTGGGCGGCGTCTGACGCGTTCGTCCGGTGCCGTTGGACACCGCTTTTCATGTCCGCCATTCGTGGCCCAGCCGGGCTCCAAGGGTGAATCGGTGAAGCGTGGTCCAGCTTTTTCCGTTCGTGCCAACGAATGAAAGAAGCCCACCGGATTGGTGGGCTTCTTCGTTTGCGGTGGTCTTACCAGAGCGGCAGCACGTAGCTGAGTATCAGGCGGTTCTCGTCGATATCGCTACCGAAGTTGG
>NZ_JASATC010000056.1:0-29081 GCF_038440135.1 Pseudomonas sp. OTU5201
GCGCTTGCATTGAGGGGTAGCAAGAGGGAGAGGTGAAGAATGGCATGGTTGAACGGATGGGGTTTCCTGATCCTGGCGGGGCTCTGCGAGGTGCTGTATGCGTCGATCATCCCGCGTACGGATGGCTTTACCCGGCTCTGGCCGAGCCTGTATTGCGGCTTTTTCCTGCTGCTGAGCATCTATCTGCTGAGCCTGGCGGTGCGTGATCTGCCGCTGGGGCTGGCCTATGCGGTGTGGGTGGGCATCGGCACCCTGGGCACCGTGGCCTACGCGACGATGTTCATGGGCGAGCAGCTGGGGATGATGCGCGGGCTGTGTCTGGTGATGATCATCGGCGGCATCGTGGGCTTGAAGCTGGTGGGCGAAGGGCACGTGGCCTAGTGCGTGCTGAAGGATCGTAGCCCGGATGAGATCCGAAAGCGGTGGTGAGGATGTCCCCGGATTTCATCCGGGCTACCGACCCCGCCATCCGCCGGTGGGGCGGCGGGGTGGTGGCGTAGGTTGGGTAGAGGAACGAAACCCAGCAGCAGTGTGGCAGCTGTTTGATGGGTTTCGCTGCGCTCTAGCGGAATGCCGCCCGCACCTTCCTGCGGGGGCAGAGGTCGGGGCGAGGGTTACTTCAACTTCGGCAACTGTTCATCCGGCAAGTCGTAGCTGTGCTTTTCGTGGATGAAGGTCGCGGCCAATGCGTAGAGCGTGGCGGCGATCACCACCACGGTGATGACGCCAAGCACAGTGGGGTTGTTGGCGTAGGTGAAGACGGCGCTGGCGCCTTCGTAGGTGCTGATGCTCATGGATACTCTCCTCGGGTCGTTGTCGTCAGGCGGTCTTGGTTTCCACCACCCGGGTGGTTTCCACGCTGCCGTTCGGCTTTACCGTCTCGCTGTAGATAGCGGTCCATTCCGGGTAAGCCTGGGCCGGGACTTCGGTGAGGTCGAGGCCGCGTTCTTCGGCATGGGCCGGAACACGCAGCACGCCGGCTTTCTTGAGGGCGTAGGAGATGGCAAAACCCGGGAAGAACCCCAGGGACGCCAGGACCAGGGCGCCGCCCAATTGGCCCAGGAAGCTGATGGGCGCCATGTCGTTCACGTTGGGGTAGCCGGCAAGGAACACGCCGCTGATCACTAGCCCCGCGAAGCCACCGAAACCATGCACGGCGAAGGCGCCCACGGCGTCGTCGAGGCGGAACTTCAGCAGCAGGTTGTTCACCAGCGGTGCAACGGCGGCGACGCCCATGCCGATCAGGTACGCCAGGCCGGGGTGGTAGAGGTCCAGCCCCGGCGCCACCGAGATGATCCCCACGAGACCGCCGGACATCATCCAGTAAGGTTCGCGGGTGGTCAGGTAGGCGCCGATCAGGCCGCCGGCAAAGCCCATCAGGGTGTTGAAGGCGAAGGCGGAGAGGGTGGTGGGAGCGCCGTAGATGTTGATCCATTGGGCGCCGGAGCTGTAGATGATGCAGCCGCCGAGGAAGCCGAAGAAGCCGACGATGATCAGCATCAGGCCCACCACGCTCATCGGCATGCTGTGGCCGACGATGGCGTTGGTGCTGCCGTCCGGGTTGAAGCGGCCGATGCGGGCACCGAGGTTGATCACCACCGCGAGGGCGAAGAACCCGGCGATCACATGGACCACGCCAGCGGCGCCGACGTCATGGTAGCCCCACTGCACGGTCAACCAGCCTTGCGGGTGCCAGCCCCAGGCGGCGCCGAACAGCCAGAGCACCGAGCCGAGCAGGATGGTCATGACGATGAAAGCGCTCATCCGTGCGCGCTCGATGATGGCGCCGGAGAGGATGGAGCCGGTGGTGGCGGCGAACAGGGCGAAGGCGCCCCAGAAGATGCCGGTGGCGTTGTCCTTGATGTTCGGGCCCATGGACGGGCTCCAGGGCATTGCCGCCCTCAGGGCGTCCATGCGCGGCACGAAGCCGTCGGGGAACGCGTTGTAGATGGCCCAGCCGAAGAGGAAGAAGGTGGGGACGATGAAGCCGAAGGCGAGGATGTTCTTCACCCCGGCGGCCAGCGCGTTCTTCAAGCGTGAAGCGCCTATCTCGTAAGACAGGAAGCCAGCGTGGATCAGGATCATCAGGGCGATGCACCACCAGTAGAATATTTCCATATTCAGCGTGTTGGTCATCTCGATCAGGCCCTGCAACTCCTCCAGGGTCGGTGTTTTCTGTTCTTCCATCACTCAATCCTCGATACGAATTCGTTGGAATAGCGTTGGTTGGCAGATCGAGTGGGACACGTGCCTGGGGGCTTCTTGTTTTTATCGCCACGCAAGAAAAGTGCGTATTGGGAAAGGCAATCCTTGTGCCAGTGTCTGGCATCGCGCCATCACCCCTGGCTCGCGCGGCGTTTCGCGAGCGGAGCGATACCCACCACCGGACATCGATGGGTTTCGCAGGCTCGCGGAACGCCGCCTGATCCATCCTGCGGACTGGGCTTGAATGCCCCGTTTGTAGTCATCCTCCCGGCAATACGCCTGAAATTGGGTCGTTTTCTCAGCGATGTTGCTGCAGCATCGCCTGGATCTGCTGCACCGATTCCTGGGTCCGCCGCGCCAGGTTGCGCACCTCGTCCGCGACTACCGCGAAACCGCGTCCTTGTTCGCCTGCCCGGGCCGCTTCGATGGCGGCATTGAGCGCCAGCAGGTTGGTCTGTTCGGCGATGCCCCGGATCACCCCGGCCACCTGGGCGATCTGCCCGTAGGTGGCCTGGATGTTCGCCTGCTCACGTTCGTGCAGGTTGGCGGCGGCTTTCTCGTCGCTGATCTCGCGCACCGCGCCGGTGACGTACAGCAGCCGGCCACGGCTGTCGCGCAGGCAGCGGCCACGTTCGCGGAACCAGACTTCGCCTCGGGTCCTGTGGCGCATGCGGTACTCCACCGCGTAGAAACCGTCGCCGCTGCTGTCAACCATCGAGGCGTTGAAGGCCTTCATCACCGCCTTGAGATCGTCCTGGTTGACCACGCCGAAGTAGCTGTCCCAGCCATCGGGGAATTCGTCTCGCTTATAGCCGATGAGTTCGCGGAACTGCTCGGACCAGCGGATCAGGTTTTGCGGATGGTCGGGGTCGCCGTTGACCACGTTCATCGCCCAGCAGCCTTCGGTGAGGGTGCGTTTGGTTAGCTCCCAGACCTTGCGCTCTTCGTCCCATTTCTCCCGTTCGGTTTCCAGGGCTTCGACCTGCTGCTGGCGTTCCTGCAGCTCGCCCTGAAAGCGGGCATTCTGCGCCTCGACAGTGGCCAGCCGCCGGGTGAGTTCGGCGTATTCCTCGACGCTGCAGGGCGGCAAGGGTTGGTTCTCGACCTGGCGGCGGATGCGCTGCAGCTCACGCCAGTCGCGTTGCAGCCGCTCCAGGCTGCCGAGCAGGCGGGGTTGGCGTTGCAGGGGGGGCGGCGCGGAGGCTGAGCCCGGGTCGCTGGACAGTTGGTCGAGCCACTGGCTGAGTTCGTTGGCCAGGTTGCTGGCGGCATTGCTGAACCACATCGGCCGATTCTCCTTGGCAATGGAAGGTGAGGGATTTCCTGCAAATCCCTCACCAGATACCGCGTCAGCTGCGCACGCGGGTCTTCTCCGGGTCGTAGGCCACGGTGCCGGCGCTGACGGTGGCGCGGATGCGCTTCTGCTGGCCATCCAGTTTGCCGACTTCCACGGCCGTGCCCGGCCCGCAGTAGCCGATGTCCAGCCGGCACAGGGCGATGTTCTTGCCCAGTATCGGTGAGCGGGTGGCGCTGGTGACGACGCCGATCTGGGCGCGGCCCAGGCGCACGCAGTCACCATGGGCGGCCGGTTCGTTGCCCTCCAGTTCCAGCCCCACCAGCTTGTGCTGTGGGTTGGCGCTGCGCCGTAGCAGTGCATCCTTGCCGATGAAGTCGGCCTGTTTGGTTTTCAGCGGTACGCAGAAACCAATGCCGGCTTCGAAGGGATCGGTCTGGTCGCTGAATTCGTAGCCGGCGAAGATCAGCCCCGCCTCGATGCGCAGCATGTCCAGCGCCTGCAGGCCCAGGGGCACCAGCCCCAGCGGCTCGCCGAGCTGCCAGAGGCGTTGCCACACCTTCATGGCGTCGTCCGGGTGGCACCAGATCTCGTAACCCAGCTCGCCCGTGTAGCCGGTGCGCGAGACCATCAGCGGCGGTCCGTTGTAGTCGTCGAGGCGGCCGACGAGGAAGCGGAACCAGCCGAGGTCTGCAAGCGCGGGCTGGGTGCCCGGCGTCCAGATCATGTCTTTGAGCAGGGTGCGGGCCAGCGGGCCTTGCACGGCAATGTTGTGGATCTGCTCCGACGCGCTCTTGATCCACACCTTCATACCGAGCTTCTCGGCCTGCTCGCGCAGCCAGACCCCGGCGTAGTCCTCGCCGCCGATCCAGCGGAAGGTGTCCGGCCCGAGACGCAGCAGGGTGCCGTCGTCGAGCATGCCGCCGTGCTCGAAGCACAAGGCCGAGTACACCACCTGGCCAACGGCGAGCTTGCGCACGTCGCGGGTCAGGCAATGGTCCAGCAGGGCTTCGGCGTCGGGGCCGAGCACCTCGAATTTGCGCAGGGCGGACAGGTCCATCACCGCCACCTTTTCGCGGCAGCCGTGGTACTCCGAGAGGGCGCCATAGCCGTCGAACTGCGTCGGCGTCCAGAAGCCGCGATAGTCGACGAACTGGCGGGTGAGGGCGGAGGTGCCGGGGTGGAAGCCGCTCTCGCGGGTCAGCACCGGGTCGGCGTCGGGTGTCTTGCGAGTGGCCATGGCGATACTGAAACGCTCCTGTTCGGAATACACGCGGATGTGGATATCGGTGGGTTGCCAGCCGTTGGCCGGGTCGATGTCGTCCGGGCAGGAACTGCTGGCGCAGACCAGATCGGTCATGGCGCGCAGCAGGACGTAGTCGCCGGGGCGCGACCAGGGCTCGTCGAGGGTGAGGTGCTGGTGGGCGTCCACCCCGGTGTTGAAGAAAAAGTTGATCGCTGGCCAGCCGGCGCGGCCTTGCACGCCGTGATGCGCCAGGGTGCGACTGATGTTGTCGCTGCAGTTGGCGTGGCCGAAGAAACCCTGGGACTCGTAGTAGCGCGCGGTACAGGCCAGGGCGAAGGTGTCGTGGCGGCCGACGGTATCGCGCACCACTTCCAGCATGGGCTGCAGGTTGCGGTCGAAAAAGCGGCTGAACAGGCCGGGGCCGGGATAGGCGTTGCCGTTCAGGGTACGGGTGACGGTGGGGTCGAGGTCGATCTCGCGCCCCGCGTCCAGGCCACGCCGGTCGAAGGCGACGAAGTCCGAACACTGGCGCCCGGCGACGTCCAGCACCTGGATGTACTGGCCGGCGCCGACGACGTAGTCCCGCGCGGTGCCGGGGGTGATGGTGAATTCATCCACCAGTTCGCCCAGCGGCGGCGGCAGTGGGGGGGCCAATACGCGGCGCGGGTTGGCGCGGTGGATCACGAGGCGCAGCTCGCTGGCGCGCAACTGGCTGTCCACCGGTGTCGCTCCGCCCGGCGCTGCGACGATCACCAGCAGCGCTTCGCTGGCGCTTAAACTGCAGCTGAAGCCGGCGGGCGTGCCGGGCTGCCAGAGCAGCGCGGCGGGCGGCAGGTGGCGGCAATCGACACCGCGCCTGACCAGGCCAGCACTGACATGGGCAGCCTCCGGGCTGCCGTCGTGCAGCAGGTGGCCAATGAAGTCGGTACCGGGGCTGGAAGCAAGACCGAGGGCGGCGAGCGCCGCGCGGCCGTTGTCGGCGAAGGCCAGCAGCGCGGCGGCCTGGTCGCCTTCGAGGTCGATCACCTCCAGCCGGTCCCCCGCGCCCAGGGCCACGACGGTCAATCCGGCGGGGGCGACACGGTGGCGTTCCAGGCTCGGGGCTCGGGCGAACAGGGCCGGCTCCAGCGGCCGGGATATCACGGGCAGGTTCATGTCATGGCTCCACGCAAGGTTTCATTCCGTAGGGTGCGCGCGGCGCACCCTACGGGGGCGTCATGGATCAACCCGCCGCCTGCATCGAAGGCTCCGGGCTGTCGGCCAGGTAGGCGGCCAGCGAGTCGTCCAGGGCTTCCAGCCAGGGCGTGTGGTGCGGTGTGGCCAGGGTGCCCGTGATCAGCGAGCGATGGCACTTGTCGCGGTAGCCCATGATGTTTTCGTACTTGTCCTCTTTCCATTGCAGGAAGGTCCTGTTCACCTCGGCAATGTCGAAGCTCGGGTAGTCGGTGGCTTCGATGAGCTGGCGGATGTACTCGCCCTGGAACTCGAACATTTCCTGGGCGGTTTCCAGGGTTTCTTCTTCCTGGCGCCAGGCCCGGTCTTCGGCGTTCATGGTGGCCTGCTCGGGCAGGGCGATGCGGCCGAGGATGACGTCGCGGGCGTACCAGGCCTGGGCGTCGAACATGTTGAAGCTGTACCACTGGTCCTGCATGCCGAGATAAATCAGCCTGGGGTTCTGCTCCCAGAACACGCCTTTGTAGAGGTTCAGCGGCCAGAGGCGGTTGCTGGTTTTCAGGCGCAGTTCTTCGGGCAGGAAGGGGAAGTGATGTTTGTAGCCGGTGCAGAGGATGATGGCGTCGATGTGCTTGCTGCTACCGTCGGAGAAGAACGCGGTGCTGCCTTTCACATGGGTGAGCAGCGGTTTCTCTTCCCAGTTCTCCGGCCACTGGTAGCCCATGGGTGCGCTGCGGTAGCAACTGGTGATGGAGCGGGCGCCGTACTTGAAGCACTGCGAGCCGATGTCTTCGGCTGAATAGCTGCCGCCGACGATGAGCACGTCCTTGCCCTTGAATTCCAGTGCGTCGCGGAAGTCATGGGCGTGCAGCACGCGGCCGGCGAAGCTTTCGAAACCTTCGAAGTAGGGCACGTTGGGGGTGGAGAAGTGGCCGCTGGCAACCACCACGTAGTCGAAGGTTTCGCTATAGGTCAGGTCCTGCTCGTAGCTGTGGACGGTGACGTCGAAGGTGCCGCTGGCGGCGTCCCAGGTCACCCCGCGCACTGTGGTGTTGAAGCGGATGTACGGACGCACGCCGGCTTTCTCCACGCGGCCCTTGATGTAGTCCCAGAGCACTTCGCGGGGTGGGTAGGAGCCCATGGGGCGGCCGAAGTGTTCGTCGAAGCTGTAGTCGGCGAACTCCAGGCATTCCTTCGGCCCGTTGGACCAGAGGTAGCGGTACATGCTGCCGTGCACCGGCTCGCCGTGTTCGTCCAGGCCGGTGCGCCAGGTGTAGTTCCACATGCCGCCCCAGTCCGCTTGCTTCTCGAAGCAGACCAGCTCGGGAATCTCGGCGCCCTTGGCATGGGCCGACTGGAAGGCACGCAACTGGGCGAGGCCACAGGGGCCGGCGCCGATGATGGCGACTCGTTGTTTCATGCTGGGTTCTCCACGATAGGTAGGGGCAGGCCGGTGGCCGGGTGCTGGAGGCGCGCCGCGGCCAGGGTGTTCTTCATCAGGAAGGCGATGGTCATGGGGCCGACGCCGCCGGGAACCGGGGTGATGGCGGCGGCGCGGGTGAGTGCGCTGTCAAAGTCCACGTCCCCGACCAGCTTCGAACGGCCGTCTTCCTCGATGCGGTTGATGCCGACATCGATGACCACCGCGCCAGGCTTCAGCCAGTCGGCATCCACCAGGCGCGGTCGGCCGACGGCGGCGACGACGATGTCCGCCTGCCGGCACAGCTCGCGCAGGTTGGCGCTTTTGGAGTGCACCACCGTCACCGAGCAATGGGCCTTGAGCAACAGGGCGGCCATCGGCTTGCCGACGATGTTGGAGCGGCCGATGACCACCGCGTGCTGGCCGGCGAGGTCGCCGCAGGTGTCCTGCAACAGGCGCAGGCAACCGGCCGGGGTGCAAGGCGTGAGCACGTCGCGGCCCTGGCTGAGACCGCCGACGTTTTCGGCGTGGAAGCCGTCGACGTCCTTCAGCGGGTCGATGGCTTGCAGCACGCGGGTTTCGTCGATGTGCGCCGGCAGCGGCAACTGCACGAGGATGCCGTGCACGCTGTCGTCGGTATTCAGACTGTGGATAAGTGCCAGCAGGTCGGCTTCAGCCGTGTCTGCCGGCAACTTGTGTTCCAGGGAACGGATGCCGCATTCCTCGGCACGCAGCACCTTGTTGCGCACGTAGACCTGGCTGGCCGGGTCCTGGCCGACCAGCACCACGGCCAGGGCCGGGGCAATGCCGCTGGCCTTGAGGGCTAGGACTTCGCTGCCGACTTCGGCGAGCACCCGCGCGGCAGCCGCCTTGCCATCGATGAGCGTCGGAGACAGCACGGCGTTCATCGGAAGATCACCGTCTTGTCGCCGTTGAGGAGCACGCGGTGTTCCAGGTGGTACTTCAGCGCCTTGGAGAGTGCGACCGTCTCGGTGTCCCGGCCGATGGCAACGAGGTCATCGGGCAGGTAGGCGTGGTCCACGCGCTGCACTTCCTGCTCGATGATCGGGCCTTCGTCGAGGTCCGAGGTGACGTAGTGCGCGGTGGCGCCGATCAGCTTCACGCCGCGCTCGTAGGCCTGGTGATAGGGCTTGGCGCCCTTGAAGCCGGGCAGGAAGGAATGGTGGATGTTGATGGCGCGGCCGGAGAGCTGCTTGCACAGGTCATCGGAGAGGATCTGCATGTAGCGCGCGAGGACCACCAGCTCCGTCTGCGTTTCGTCGACGATCTTCATCAGCGCCGCTTCCTGCTGGGCCTTGGTGTCGCGGGTCACCGGCAGGTAGATGAAGCGGATGCCCTCGCGCTCGGCCATCGGCCGCAGGTCCAGGTGGTTGGAGACGATGGCGGTGATCTGCATGTCCATCTCGCCCTTCTGGTGGCGGTAGAGCAGGTCGGTGAGGCAATGGTCGTACTTGCTCACCATCAGCAGCACACGCATGGGGCGGTTGCCTTCGAACAGCTCCCAGTCCATCTCGAAGGGCACGGCCACGTCATCGAAACCCTGGCGCAGGGCGTCGATGTCCGGCTTGGCGCCGGTGTTGAAGCGGAACACCGCACGCATGAAGAAGCGCCCGGTGAACTCGTCGTCGAACTGCGCCAGTTCGCTCAGGTAGCACTGCCGCCCGGCGAGGTAGGTGGTGACCGCGGCAACAATTCCGGAGGTGGCCGGACAGCTGATCTTGAGGATGTAGTGATTCATGTCGTTTGCTCTCGTGCAGGCAAGGAACGGCGCGCTCAGCCCTTGGCGGTGCGCTTCTTTTTCTCGGGGTCGTCGAACGGCAACGTGTGGGCGATGGCTTTCACGCTGAGGCTGCCGCGCACTTCCAGGGGCACGCCCTGCTCGGCGATGCCGGGCTCGACGCGGGCGATGGCCATGGAGCGTTCGGTGAGGCGCGAGTACATGGCGCAGGTGATGACGCCGACCTGGCGGCCTTCGTGCCAGAGGGTGTCGCCGTTCTGCGCGGCGACGTGGCCGTCGAGCAGCACGCCGAAGATCTTGAAGCGCTCCTGCCCCTTCAGCCGGTAGTGCTCGCCGGCGCCACGGAAGTCCTGCTTGCCGGGTGATACGGTGAAGTCCAGGCCCAGCTCCCACAGGGTGTCGCCGGCTTTCTGGTCGGCGAAGGGGTACATCTGCGAGTTGTCGTAGGGGAAGAACAGCAGGTAGCTCTCCACCCGCAGCCAGTCCAGCGCGGTGAAGGCGCAGGGGATGATGCCGAGGTCCTTGCCCTTGGCCAGGATGCCGTCCCAGATGATTGGGGCGTCGGCGGCCTTGCAGAAGATCTCGTAGCCGCGCTCGCCGGTATAGCCGGTGCGGGAGATCATCACTGGGCGGTCGAACAGCTTGGTCTGGGTGTGGTGGAAGTAGGGCAGGTCGCGGATGCCGGGCACATGCTCGGCGAGAAAGTCCACGGCCTTCGGCCCTTGCAGGGACAGGTCGTGCAGGTCGTCGTCGAACAGCACCGCCACCTGGCGGCCCTGGGCCGAGCGGATCAGCACTTCGTGGCCCGAGCCTGCGCCATGCACCACCATGAAGGCGTTGGGGCCGGTGCGGTAGACGATGCAGTCGTCGATGAACTTGCCGTCTTCGTCGAGCATGCAGGCGTACACCGACTTGCCGGGGTAGAGTTTGCTGATGTCGCGGGTGGTGGCGAAGTCGAGCAGGCTTTCGGCGTGGGGGCCGACGTAGTGCACCTTCTTCAGGCCGGACACATCCATCAGCCCGGCGCGGGTGCGGATGGCCTCGTGGTGGTCGGCGAGGTCGCTGGCATAGGTCCAGGCGGTGCCCATGCCGTTCCAGTCTTCCAGGTTCGAACCAAGCGCCAGGTGGCGTTCGCGGAGCGCGCTGATGCGCCATGAATTAGCCATGGGAAAGTCCTCTTGTTGTGGTTGTCCGGTTGGAGTGAAAGCTCAGGCGTCGGCGTCGAACCGGCGCAGCCAGTCCACCAGCGTCTGGCGGTAGCGGGTGATGCCCTTGTAGTCGGCGATGGGGTCCGGCAGGTCGCGCATCACGCGGTGCAGGCGCTGGGCCCAGGCCGGGTTGGTGACCAGTTCATCGAGGCTGATCAGGTAGGTGCGGATGCCGAACAGCAGCGCGTTGGAGCGCGGCAGGCGAGCCATCAGTTGCAGCTCGACGCGCAGGTGCACCAGGCGGCCGACGTTTTCCGGGGTGACCTTGCCGCGATCGTTGCCCCACTCGTGGTAGGTCTCGGGCGAGGTGTCCAGGCGCGGGTTGATAGTCAGTGTCCAGTTCAGGCGGCGCACCGGGTGGCCGACCTGGATGTTCAGCAGGTATTTCAGCGCACGGTCGAACACGCCCATCTGGTGCGCCATGGGCACCGGCGAATGCCACTGCTTGAAGCTCATGCCGGCGTCGAAGCGCAGCGACCAGTCGGCCGGGCAGGTGACCATGCCTGCGTCCATGTAGAGGTCGCCGTCGCGCTGGTCGAGCACCGCGAAGTCACCCTGCATCTGCCGGGTGATGTACTCCAGTGGCTCGCAGGGCAGGGTGGCCGGGTCGCCGTAGGTGAAGTGCTGGTCGATGCCGAGCGCCAGGTTCTGCCAGTGCCAGGCCGTGCCGTCACGGGTCAGGCGGAAGTGCTGCGGGTAGTCGCGGGCAAGGTGCTCCATCAGCATTTCCAGGGTGTCCCAGGCGGCCTGGGCCATGTGCGGCATCACCAGGCAGCGCTCCGGGTCCAGTTCCAGCACGCGGGCACGCTCGGCCATTTCCGAAACGTAGTGCTCGTCGACGTCGAAGCTGTGCTCGAACACCGAGCCGGGGTCGCGGGACACCGCCGGCTCCAGGTTGACCGAGTACATGTACTGGTCTTCCGGGAACGGAAAGGGGAAACGGGCGATGGCGGCCGGACTGTTGCGGAAGCTGAAGTCATCCCGGTAGGTCTGCAGCGGCTTGAAGGTCAGGGTCATGGGTGGCGTCTCCGGGTCAGAGGTCGAGCAGGATCGGGCTGCCGCAGCCGCGCGAGACGCAGGGCATCAGGCTGCTGGTGCGTTCATCGGCGGCGAGGAAGTGGTCGCGGTGCTCCACGTCGCCTTTCAGCCAGGGCGTCTGGCATTGGCCGCAGACCCCGCCCCGGCACAGGTTGGGGATTTCCACGCCGGCAGCCTCCAGGGCTTCCAGCAGGCTTTGCTCCGCACCCACTTCCAGTTGCTGGCCGCTGCGCGCCAGCTCGACGCGAAACGGCTGACCGGGCTCGGGGGCGGCGAAGGCCTCCCAGTGCACGCGGCGCGGGCTCCAGCCCTGGGCGGTGGCTTGTTCCTGCAGGTCCAGCAGCAGGGATTGCGGGCCGCAGGCGTAGACGTGGGCGCCCAGCGCGCGGTCCTGCAACAGGCTGGCGAGGTCGAGCCGGCGCACACCGCCGGCGTATTCGTGCAGGCGTGGGCCCAGTTCCCCGCGCAGTTCGCCGACATAGGCGTCGCTGGTGCCGGTGCGGTAGGCGTAGTGCAGCTCGAAGTCGGCACCCTGGCGCAGCAGCTCCCGGCTATAGGCGAGGAAGGGGGTGATGCCGATGCCGGCGGCTACCAGCAGGTGCTGGCGCGCTTCGCCATGCAGTGGGAACAGGTTGGCCGGTGGCGAAAGACGCAGGCGGTCGCCGACCTTCAGGTGCTGGTGCAGGTAGCGCGAGCCGCCCCGCGAGGCGTCCTGCTGGCGCACCGCGATGCGGTACTGGCGAGTGTCGGCAGGGTCGCTCAGCAGCGAGTAGGCGTTGCGCCGGCCATTGGGCAGATGCAGTTGCACGTGGCTGCCCGCCGAGAACCCCGGCAGTGTGCCGGCCAGTGCTTCGAAGCTGTATTCGCGGATCACTGGGGTGAGCTCACGGATGGCGGCGACTCGGACGTCGAGCAGGGCGCTCATGGGCGAATCTCCTGATACGGATGGTCGGCATCGGCGCAGACGCCGAGATAGGCGCCCAGGCGCTGCGAGAAGTGGCGGCGCACCTCCAGCACCACACCGCATTGGGCACAGGTCAGGTGCCCGGCGCTGGTGGCTGGCTGGCAGGTGGCGCAGTGCACGCAGAACACCCGGCGGGTGCCTTCCGGATTGCTGCTCATGAGGATTTCGTCGGCCTGCAGGCCAGCGGCCCGCGCCAAGGCATGCAGCGGCCAGACGAAGGCTTCCTCGCCGCGCAGGTCCAGGCGCAGGCCGACGCGGGCGTCCTTCAGTTGGGCACCCAGGGCCAGTTGCAGGGCGGCGAGGTTGGGGAAGTCCGGCAGGGCCAGGTGAGTCAGCCGGGCCTTGCCCAGCTGCGTGGCGAGGGCGGCGCAGTCATCCCTCCCCGTACCCTCGGTCACCAGCAGGTGCGCGGTGGCAGTCAGGCTCGGCTGGCCGCTGGGGTAGCGCGGCACGCTGAACGGGTGGTCGGTTGCAGTGGTGCTCATGGTGTCCTCGCGGATTCGCCTGTTTCCTCGTGGAGAAAATATTTTCTCTTTGGGAATCGGCGCTCAATCCGCAGGAGGAGATATGCCAAAAGGGGTAGTGCCCTTGCGGAGGCATGGAAGTTGCTGCTTCTGGGGACCTGCCAACCCAGAGGCGACCACCGGAGGAGGAGAGGGATGCACAACGCCAGCCTGTTACTGACCGACGTGCCACCGGTGCCTCTGGCCGATGAGCTGACCGAGCGCGAAGGGCAGACCCTGTCGCTGATCGCCTCGGGGCTGAGCAACAAGCAGATTGCCCGGGAACTGGGTATCAGCGACGGGACGGTGAAAATCTATGTGCGCAACCTGCTGCGTAAATTCCGCCTGCACTCGCGTCTGGAACTGGCCACCCGGGTCCACCGTAGCAGCGCCTCCTGGCCCAGGGCGGACGACGTCCCGTTGCCCAGCGAGGGTGCAAGCCCGGCTCCGACTGCACCGAATCCGCCCGTTTCGAGACTGCTCGATGAACTGCCGGGGCTGATCTACCGGGGCGACAACGACCGCACCTGGTACATGGAATACGTCAGTGCCGGTTGCCTGACCCTCACGGGCTACACGGCCGAGTACCTGACCCGTGACCCCGAGCACAGCTACGGTTCGCTGATCCTCGACGAGTACGCTGACTACATCTGGTACTGCGTGCAATGCGCGCTGCTCAAGCGCGAACCCTACCAGCTCAGCTATCGCATCCGCTGCGCCGACGGGCGGATCAAGAATGTCTGGGAAACCGGTGTGGGCGTCTACTCCAGTTCAGGCGAAGTGCTGGGGATCGAAGGCGCGATCTTCGAGCGCCGCGACTAGTCCGCAGCCCGGATTGCATCCGGGCTACCTGCGGCACAAGGGGCGTTTTTGCAGGATGCGGTTGAGCGAAGCAATACCCATCGGCGCAGGGGCGATGGGTATCGCAAGCTCCACCTATTCTACGTTGCTTGGAGAATGAGCAAGCCCTTACGAAAGCTGAAGGTCGCGCGCCAGGCTACGGCGCATTGCCCAGTAGTAAGTCAGCGCCGGTACCAGCAGCCCGACCACCCAGGCCAGGTCGACGCCATCCAGCGCCTGGGCGATGGGGCCGACGTAGAGGGTGGTGTTCATGAAGGGAATCTCCAGCAGGATGGTCAGCAGGAAACTGCCACAGGCCACCCCGTTGATCCGGCCGTAGCGGCCGTTCAGGTCGAAGATGTCCGGTACGCAGTAATCCCCTTTCCTCAGGCAGTAGTAGTCCACCAGGTTGATGGCGGTCCATGGGATGAGGAAGTAGCTCATGAAGAAGATGAAGTTCAGGAAGTAGCTGATGAAGTTGTCCTGGCTGATGGTGCACAGGGCTGTGGCGATCGCGCTGATGGCCAGCATGAACAAGCCCCGCACCCGTGGCGTCACCCGCAGGCGGGCGAAGGGCTCGATCACCGTCACCGTGGACATGAAGGCGCCATAGAGGTTGAACACGTTGATTGCCACCTGGCCGTAGAGGATGAAGGCGAACACCGGAAGCGCGGCGGCGCCGAACAGCAGTGCCAGATGGCTGCCGACGTTGTCGGAGAAGCCGCTTATGGCGACGCTCAGCACGGCGCCGAGGATCATCATCCAGGCTCCGCCCGCCACCGTGCCGGCGTAGCTGTACCAGAACACCCGGGACATCGGCGTCGTACTCGGCAGGTAGCGCGAGTAGTCGGCGACATAGGGTGCGTAAGACAGCTGCCAGGTGACCGCGATGCTCACCGCCACCAGGAACTTCGACAGCGAGAAGCCTGCCAGCGACCACTGGCCTTCCGGGATCGGCAGGTTGAGGGCGATGGCGGTGGCGATCAGGAAGACCAGCAGCGAAAGCCACGACAGCACCTTCTGCAGGCGGTGGATCAGCCGGTAGCCATAGAGCGCCACCAGGAAGCACAGCGCGCCGATCAGGTAGATGTTGGCATCGCCGTCCAGCGGGCTTACCGACTCGATGGCCTGGGCCGCCAGCAGGGTATTGCTGACGAAGAAACCCAGGTAGATGAGCATCACGAACAGCAGCGGCAGCACGGCACCGATCACGCCGAACTGGGCGCGGCTCTGGATCATCTGCGGGATACCCAGCTTCGGTCCCTGGGCCGAGTGCGAGGCCATGAAAATGGCCCCGATCAGCGAGCCTAGGACAATCGCCAGGGCGCTCCAGAACAGGTTGAGGCCGAGCATCACCGGCAGCACGCCGGAGGCGATGGTGGTGATGTTCATGTTGGCGCCGAACCAGATGTAGAACAGCGACGCCGGCTGGCCGTGACGTTCGTTTTCGGGGATGAAATCGATGCTTCTTTTCTCGACGTGCATGGCGATTACTCCTGATTCCGGCGCGGCAGGCCGAGCATGGTCTGCAAGCGGGCGATGGTGGCGACGAACTGCTCGGGGCGGTGGGCGAACTGGTCAGGCTCGGTCGGGCGGCATGACTGGTGCGGCTCGCCGACGAGCCGCTTCAGGAACTGGGCGGTGGAGAAGAGTTCGAGGGCATAGACCCAGTTGGCCATGATCAGCAGGGCAGCATTGTGGGCCGCCTCCGTGGTGCTGGTGCAGGCGTCGGCGATGAGGTCGACGCGGTAGCCCAGGGCGAAGGCGTCCATCACTGTGGCCAGCACGCAGGCATCGGTGAGTACACCGCTGACGATCAGCCGGCTAACGCCCAGTTCGCGCAGTTGCTGGTCCAGGTCGGTTCGGTGGAACGCGCTGTAGCGCGGCTTGTCGATCACCCGGTCGCCGAGGCGGGGCGCCAGGCACTCCATGATCGCCACCTGGCAGGTCCCGGCGCAGTAGCTGAGCGGGCGTCCGGCGGCGTCCAGCGGCTCGCCGGGCGGCAGGTCGCTACCGTCCACCGCGTTGATGTGGCGGGTGTAGATGACAGGGATGCCCGCGTGACGCAGGGCGTTGATCAGTGCGGCGGTGTTGTCAATGACTCGATGCAGGTCGTGCAGCTGGAAACCGTTTTCCTGCTGCATGTCGATGACGAGGAAAGCTCTGTCTGTGTTCATGAGCAACTCTTGTTGTTGTTCGGCCATGAATGCGTGGCGACGGGCTGCATCGGCCAGGCGCACGAAGGCACCTCGGTCGAGCGGCTAAGCGTCGGACGCGGGCGAAGTTCAGCGTTGAGAGTTGGTCAGCGGACTATTTGCCAGAAGCCGTTCTGCTTGGCCGTGACGGAGGAGCGCAAGCGCTTGAGGAAGAGATGGGCGGGCGTCCACTTGCCGCGCAGATAGGCCATGGCGGCCCCGGGCAGTGGCTTGCGGGTGCAGAGGGTGAGGCCAGTCTTGTGCATGGCGTTCGACCACCTGTGGATAGGTAAATGGCAGCCGGATCGCCCGATCCGGCTGCCTGCGGCAGACTTTAGCGGAAAGCCGGCACCACGTGCTTGATGAAGAGCTCCAGGGACTGCTTCTTCTCGGCGTGGGAGAGGCTGTTGTCGGCCCAGAAGCTGAACTCGTCCACGCCCAGTTCCTGATAGTGGCGAATACGCGCGATGACTTCTTCCGGGGTGCCGATCATGGTGTTCTTGCGGATGTTTTCCAGCTCGAACTCCGGGCGGTCCTTGAACTTCTCTTCCGGGCTCGGCGGGAGGAGGCCGTTGACCGGGGTTTGCTTGTTGCCGAACCAGGCATCGAAGGTGCGGTAGAAGCGCGAGATGGCGGCGGCGCCGACCTTCCAGCCTTCCGGGTCGTCCACGCTGTGCACGTGGGTATGACGCAGCACCATCAGCTGCGGGCGCGGCACGTCCGGGTTGTTGGCCAGGGCGGCTTCGAACTTGTTCTTCAGGTCCACGACTTCTTCGTCACCCTTCATCAGCGGGGTGACCATCACGTTGCAGCCATTGGCCACGGCGAAGTTGTGGGAGTCCGGATCGCGCGCGGCGATCCACATCGGCGGCGTGGGCTTCTGGATCGGTCGGGGCGAGGAGGTGGAGGTGGGGAACTTCCAGATCTCGCCGTCGTGGGCAACGTCCCCCTGCCAGAGGGCTTTCACCACCGGGACCATTTCGCGCAGGGCCTGGCCGCCGCTGGTTGCAGGCATGCCGCCGGCCATGCGGTCGAATTCGTACTGATAGGCGCCGCGGGCCAGGCCCACTTCCATGCGGCCATTGCTGATCACGTCCAGCAGGGCGCACTCACCGGCGACGCGGATGGGGTGCCAGAAGGGCGCGATGATGGTGCCGGCGCCCAGGCGAATGGTGCTGGTGCGGGCGGCCAGGTAAGAGAGCAGCGGCATGGGGCTCGGCGAGATGGTGTACTCCATCGCATGGTGTTCGCCGATCCAGACCGTGCTGAATCCGCCGGCCTCGGCCATCAGCGTCAGCTCGGTCAGATCTTCGAAGAGCTGGCGGTGGCTGATCTGCTCGTCGTAGCGCTCCATGTGCACGAACAAAGAGAATTTCATGTCGCTTACCTCGAACCTTTTTCTGCGTGGCCACGGAGCGGCCGCTGCGGTGGGGTGACTCCGCCAGGGGCTTCTGACCTGCTGGGCGGCTTGTTGTATATTGGTATACCATAATACGGGATATCTGCAAGGTCTTTCCGCCAGAACAGCTACCTGGCAAGGATGGTCCCGTGGTTGCCTTACGCCCAGGCGGAGGCGTCTCCGTTGGGCTTCGTGGGGCTCAGTGCCAACCTACGGCAGGCCTGCTTGGCGAATGAATTGGCTATGTCTGCGTTAGCGGTTGCGAGCGATTTCCCATCCGGCCAAGAGCCAGCTCCTACAGGCAATGCAGCCGCCTGCAACACGCAATGCAGACATAGCCAACAAAAAAAGCCCCCAATCAAGGGGGCGGGAATCAAAGCACACAGCAACTTGATGTCAGGCGAAGGCCTGCAGCGCGCCCATCTTGCCGCGGCAGTAGATCATCGGGATCACGTCCTGCTCGGGAACGATCAGGTTCTTCACGGCACCCACCAGTATGGCGTGGTCGCCGCCTTCGTATTCGCGCCACAGCTCGCATTCGATGATGGCGGTGGCGTTGGCCAGGATCGGGTTGCCCAGCTCGCTCAGGGTCCAGCCGATGCCCTGGGCCTTGTCCTTGCCTTTCTTGGCGAAGGCGTAGGCCTCGTCGCGCTGGTCGGCGGACAGCAGGTGGATGGCGAAGCGCTTGCTCTTGATCAGCACCGGATAGGAGTCGGAGCTGTAGTTGGGGCAGAACAGCACCAGGGCCGGGTCCATGGACAGGGAGCTGAAGGCGCTGGCGGTCAACCCGACGACCTGGCCATCGTCATCCAGGGTGGTGATGACAGTGACGCCGGAAGGGAAGGAGCCCATGACTTGTTTGTAGGCATTGGTGTCGATCATTTCGGGTACCTATCGGGAGCAAGTGGCTGCGACCGGCAGCGCATCTGTGTCTGATGGTATACCGTAATACTTTCAATGCAAGTGGTATTTTTTTGCGCTCTGCTGCTGCCCGACGAACGTCGTGATGAATGCTGCAGGCCGCGGAATACGGGTGTTCGGTGAAATAAGGTTGAACGTTTCAGCCAGGCCATGATGCGTTTTCAGTACAGATGGGCGCCTAAAAAAGCCTTGTCTGAGTCTTGGAATACCATAATATGGTGTTCGCTTTCGGGTGGCCGACGCCGTAGTTATCGAGCCCGATTGCGGCCCCTTCGTGGCTTTTCTACAAAGACAATAAGCAAGGCAAGACGATGTCCGAGAATTCCCAGCAGACGCTGATCGAGAACCATACCGTCGACTACGTGCCGCCCGCCGAGCGCCATGGCAAGGCACGCGACCTGTTCACGCTGTGGTTCAGCACCAACATTGCACCACTGCCGATCGTCACCGGGGCCATGGTGGTCCAGGTGTTTCACCTCGACCTGCTCTGGGGCCTGCTGGCCATCGTGCTGGGACATATGATCGGCGGCGTCTTCATCGCCCTGGCCTCGGCCCAGGGACCGCAGATGGGCATCCCGCAGATGGTCCAGAGCCGGGGCCAGTTCGGCCGCTACGGTGCGCTGTTGATTGTCTTGTTCGCGGCGGTCATCTATGTCGGCTTCTTCATTTCCAACATCGTCCTGGCCGGTGAGTCGATACACGGCATCGCCCCTGCCGTGCCACTGCCGGCGGCGATCATCATCGGCGCCATCAGCGCCACCGCCATCGGCGTGATCGGTTACCGCTTCATCCACACCCTTAACCGCATCGGTACCTGGGTGATGGGCGGCGCGCTGCTGGCCGGTTTCATCACTATCTTCTGCCGTGAACTGCCGGCGGATTTCTTCAGTCGTGGCGGCTACAACCTCTCCGGCTTCCTGGCGACCATCTGCCTGGGGATCATCTGGCAGCTGAGCTTCTCGCCCTACGTCTCGGACTATTCGCGCTACCTGCCGGCCAGCATCGGCATCGCCAAGCCGTTCTGGGCCACCTATTTCGGCGCCTGCCTGGGCACCATCCTGTCCTTCAGCTTCGGCGCGGTGGCCGTGCTGGCGACCCCGGAAGGCACCGAGGCCATGGCGGCGGTGAAGCAGGCCACCGGCGTGCTCGGCCCGCTGCTGATGGTGCTGTTCCTGCTCAACATCATCAGCCACAACGCGCTCAACCTTTATGGCGCGGTGCTGTCCATCGTCACCTCGATCCAGACCTTCGCCGGTAGCTGGACGCCGAGCATCCGCGTGCGGGTGGTCCTGTCGGCCGTGGTGCTGGCCGGTTGCTGCGTCATGGCCCTGGGCGCCTCGGCCAACTTCATCTCCCACTTCATCGGGCTGATCCTGGCGCTGCTGCTGGTCCTGGTGCCCTGGGCCACCATCAACCTGGTGGACTTCTACCTGATCAAGCGCGGCCGCTACGACATTGCCTCGATTTTCAAGGCCGATGGTGGGATCTACGGACGCTTCAATCCCCATGCGATCACCGCTTACTTCATCGGCATCCTGGTGCAACTGCCGTTTGCCAATACCGCGCTCTACGTCGGGCCCTACGCCAACTACATCGAAGGCGTCGACCTGTCCTGGCTGGCCGGCCTGCTGGTGACCGCGCCGCTGTACTACTGCCTGGCTACCCGCAGCAATAAGGTGCTGACGGGGGATCTGAGCCTGGCCGAATGACCGCCTGAGTCCGTTCTCGTGGAACGCCCCGACCTGTCCGGCAGGCCGGGGCGTTCTGCTTTCCGGGGCGGCGCTTGCCGTTTCGCCCTGCAAGACGCTAACGGTCAGCTAGCTTGTAATGATCGGATTCCCTCAGGAGTGGAGCAGGTCATGGCAAAGAGCAAGAGGAAGGCTGCCGCCGGTGCGACGGTGGAGCGCGAAAGCTTCGGTCGCAAGGAGTATGAAAGCGAACTCAAGCGCCTGCACGTGGAGCTGGTGAAGCTCCAGCAGTGGGTGGTGGACCAGGGGCTCAAGGTCTGCGTCGTCTTCGAGGGCCGTGATGGCGCCGGCAAGGGCGGGACCATCAAGGCCATCACCGAGCGCGTTAGCCCCCGCGTGTTCCGCGTGGTGGCGCTGCCTGCACCCACCGATCGAGAGAAGACACAGATGTACGGCCAGCGCTATCTGGCCCATATGCCGGCGGCCGGCGAAGTCGTGATCTTCGACCGCAGCTGGTACAACCGCGCTGGCGTCGAGCGGGTCATGGGCTTCTGTACCGAGGAGCAGGCGCGCAAGTTCCTCGCGGTGACGCCGCTGTTCGAGAAAATGGTGGTCGAGTCCGGAATCATCCTGATCAAATACTGGCTGGAAGTGAGCGCCGAAGAGCAGACCCGGCGTCTCAAGGACCGCATCGATGATGGGCGCAAGATCTGGAAACTGTCGCCCATGGACATCAAGTCCTATGCCAGATGGGACGACTACACTCGCGCCCGCGACGAGATGTTTGCCGCCACCGATTCGTCCTGGGCGCCTTGGTATATGGCGCATTCCGAAGACAAGCGGCGCGTGCGGCTGAACATCATCAGCCACCTGCTCAAGCAGATCCCCTACAAGGACCTGACCCGAGAGCAGAAAGTGGAGCTGCCCAAGCGTGGCAAGCTCGGCAAGTACAAGGCGGCGCCCTATCCCTTCAGGATGATTGAGGAGCGATTCTGATACCGCCGTCTTCAGTGACCTTCAGCGCCGGTTCCGGCTGCCGCGCATTTCTGGTGGGGCGTATGGCCTGCAACTCACACAGGTGGGTGCAGGCCAGGGTCCGTTGAATCAGATCACTACGGCGGTGCCGCTGATGCTCACCATCAGCATGCTGCCGTTCTGGCCGACCACCTCGTAGTCGATATCGACGCCGACTACCGCATTGGCGCCAAGCTTCTCGGCGCGCTCGGACAATTCCTCGAAGGCGATTTCACGGGCCTTGGCCAGCTCCTTCTCATAGGCGCCGGAACGCCCGCCGATGATGTCGCGGATGCCGGCGAACAGGTCGCGGAACACGTTGGCGCCGAGAATGGCTTCGCCGACCACGATGCCCTTGTATTCGCGGATGGTTCGGCCTTCGAGGGTGGGGGTGGTGGAGAGGATCATGCGGTGCTCCCTGGTGGATTGAAGTGCGTTGATTGTAGGGGCGATTTCAATCGCCAAGGGCAGCGTAGCTGCCCCCGGCTTCCCTGAAAGGCAGACCTGCGGCCTGCTTGGCGAATGAATTCACCCCTACAAGACAAAGGCAGCTCAGACCAGGGTCAGGGTCACGTCGATATTGCCGCGAGTCGCGTTGGAGTAGGGGCACACGATGTGGGCCTTGTCCACGATGGAGCGGGCTTCCTCACGGTCCAGGCCGGGGATGTCGATGCGCAGTTCCACTTCGATGCCGAAGCCGGTGGGAATGGCGCCGATGCCCACGATACCTTCGATGGAGGTATTGGCCGGCAGCTTGTGCTTGTCGCGGGCGGCGACGAACTTCAGCGCGCCGAGGAAGCAGGCCGAGTAGCCGGCTGCGAACAGTTGCTCGGGGTTGGTGCCTTCGCCGCCGGCGCCGCCCAGCTCGCGCGGGGTGGTCAGGCTGACGTCGAGCACGCCGTCGGAGGAGATGGCGCGGCCTTCACGGCCGCCGGTGGCTTCTGCGTAGGCGCGGTAGAGAACGTTTTCGATGCTCATGGTGGTTTCCTTTTGAGTCAGGTTTGGATTGCGTGGTGTGCGTGAGTGGTCGGGGTTATCTGGATCAGCCGTCGTGGTTGATCAGCCATTCCGGGTACTGGGCGCCGTTGCCGTTGCTGCTGCTTTTCTGCTCGCTGCTCCCGGTATCGGCGAAGCTGGCGGAGGAAAACGCGAGGATGGCGGTGACGGTGATCAGGGCTTTCATGGCGATTCTCCTATTTAGTTTGTTCGTTAATGTTTTGTGCGCAAAGTAATTTGGTGAGGCAGAAGTTACTGCTGGTTTATTTTGTGCGCAAGCTATTTTTTAGAGCATTTTGCTCTATCGCTAAATCAGAAAAGGCATAAGCCTCTGGAATGCGCCATGAGGGGAATAGGAGGTGGAGCGGGGCGGGCGTTATGCTGCGGGCCCCGCCCGAGTCGGTGGTCTATATGAATGAGAGCGGGTCTCGTTGATTTTGTTGTTGTAATAACAAAATATTTTGCATTGCCTAGTGAATTTTTAATCGAATTGGCAGTATTGTGGTTTGTATAAAAACAAATTCACCCGCTACCTGGAGTCGAATCCATGCATCCCCGCGTACTTGAGGTAACCGAACGCCTGGTGGAGCGCAGCCGCGCAACCCGCGAGCGCTACCTGGCGATGATTCACAAGGCGGCCAGCGATGGGCCGCAGCGCGGCAAGTTGCAATGCGCCAACTTCGCCCATGGCGTGGCCGGTTGCGGTAGCGTCGACAAGCAGCGCCTGCGCCTGATGGATTCAGCCAACGTGGCCATCGTCACCGCCTACAACGACATGCTCTCGGCCCACCAGCCGTACGAGGACTACCCGGAAAAAATCCGCCAGGCCCTGCGCGACATCGGCTCGGTGGGCCAGGTGGCCGGCGGTGTGCCAGCCATGTGCGATGGCGTCACCCAGGGCGAGCCGGGCATGGAGCTGGGCATCGCCAGCCGCGAAGTGATCGCCATGTCCACCGCGGTGGCGCTGTCGCACAACATGTTCGATGCGGCACTGTTCCTCGGCATCTGCGACAAGATCGTCCCCGGCCTGATGATGGGCGCGCTGCGCTTCGGCCACCTGCCTTCGATCTTCGTGCCGGCCGGGCCCATGCCGTCGGGCTTGCCGAACAAGGAAAAGGCCGAAGTGCGCCAGCGCTACGCCGAGGGCAAGGCCAGCCGCGACGAGCTGCTGGAGTCGGAAATGAAGGCGTACCACAGCCCCGGCACCTGCACTTTCTACGGCACCGCCAACACCAACCAGATGCTCATGGAAGTGATGGGCCTGCATTTGCCCGGCGCTTCCTTCGTCAATCCGAATACCCCGTTGCGCGAGGCGCTGACCGTAGAGGCGGCGCGCCAGGTCACCCGCCTGACGAAGCAGGGCGGACAGTTCGCGCCCATTGGCGACATCGTCGACGAGCGCGTGCTGATCAACTCGATCGTCGCCCTGCACGCCACCGGTGGTTCCACCAATCACACCCTGCACATGCCCGCCATCGCCCAGGCGGCGGGCATCCAGCTCACCTGGCAGGACATGGCTGACCTGTCCGAGGTGGTGCCGACGCTGGCCCACGTCTATCCCAACGGCAACGCCGACATCAATCACTTCCACGCCGCGGGCGGTGTAGCCTTCCTGGTGCGCGAGCTGCTCGATGCCGGCCTGCTCCATGAAGACGTCAACACCGTCATGGGGCGTGGCCTGCGCCATTACACCCGGGAGCCGTTCCTGGAAGACGGCAAGCTGGTATGGCGCGAAGGTTCGGGCAAGAGTCTGGACACATCCATCCTGCGCCCGGTTTCTACACCCTTCTCGCCGGAAGGTGGTCTGCGCGTGATGGTGGGCAATCTCGGCCGAGGCGTGATGAAGGTGTCCGCCGTGGCACCGGAGCATCAGGTGGTCGAGGCCCCGGCGCGGGTCTTCCACGACCAGCAGGCGCTGGCCGATGCCTTCAAGGCCGGTGAGCTGGATCGCGACCTGGTGGCGGTGATGCGCTTCCAGGGCCCGCGCAGCAACGGCATGCCCGAACTGCACAAGATGACCCCCTTCCTTGGTGTGTTGCAGGACCGTGGCTTCAAGGTGGCCCTGGTCACCGACGGGCGCATGTCCGGCGCCTCTGGCAAGATTCCTGCAGCCATCCACGTCTGCCCGGAAGCCTTCGACGGCGGGCCGCTGGCACGGGTGCGCGACGGCGACCTGATACGCGTAGACGGCACCACCGGCACCCTGGAAGTCGTGGTGGATGCCGCCGAGTTCGCCGCCCGCGAGCTGGCACCCTGGGACCTCGAAGCGAACGTCGGAACGGGGCGCGAACTCTTTGCCTTCATGCGCGAGTCCTTCAGCAGCGCCGAGCAGGGCGCCAGTGCCTTCACCCGCAACCTGGAGAGCCTGAAGTGAAGTTGGCGCTGGTCGGAGACATTGGCGGTACCAATGCGCGCTTCGCCCTCTGGCACGACGAAAAACTGGAGTCGGTGCGCGTGCTGGCCACCGCCGACTTCGCCGGGCCGGAACAGGCCATCAGTCACTACCTAGCCGGCCTCGGCCTGGCGCTGGGTAGCCTGGGTGCCGTTTGCCTGGCGGTGGCCGGGCCCGTGAGTGGCGAGCACTTCCGCTTCACCAACAATCGCTGGCGCCTGAGCCGTTCGGCTTTCTGCCGCACCTTGCAGGTGGATGAGCTGCTGCTGATCAACGACTTCTCAGCAATGGCCCTGGGCATGACCCGCCTGCGCGAGCACGAAAAGCTGCAGATCTGTCCCGGCGTCGCCGACCCGGACAGTCCGGCGGTGGTGATCGGTCCTGGCACCGGCCTTGGCGTCGGCACCCTGTTGCCACTGGGCGACGGGCGCTGGAAGGCGTTGCCGGGGGAGGGCGGACATGTCGACCTGCCGGTGGGCAACCTGCGCGAGGCAACCCTCTGGCAGCAACTGCACCGCCAGCTTGGTCATGTCAGCGCCGAGCACGTGCTCAGTGGCAACGGCCTGCTGCAGCTCTATCGCGCGGTCTGTGCGGTGGATGGTCATGCACCGCGCCTGGCTTCGCCTGCGCAAGTGAGTGCGGCGGCGCTGGCGGGCGACCCGCTGGCTGAAGAAGTGCTGGAGCTGTTCTGCGGCTGGCTTGGCCGGGTCGCGGGCAACAACGTGCTGACCCTTGGCGGCCGTGGCGGCGTGTATATAGTCGGCGGCGTGGTGCCGCGCTTCGCAGCCTTCTTCCAGAACAGCGGCTTCGCCCGCGCCTTCGCCAGCAAGGGCTGCATGAGCGGTTACTTCGAAGGCATCCCCGTGTGGCTGGTGACAGCTCAATACCCCGGCCTGGAAGGCGCCGGCGTCGCCCTGCAACAGGCGTTATTCCTTAGGATGGGTAGAGCGTAGCGAAGCCCATCAACCCCAGCGATGGGTTTCGCAGGCTCGCGGAACGCCGCCCGACCCATCCTACCGGCACCTCGTATCACCCGTGTTTGATCAGAACAACAAAGGACGGCCACTGTGAGCCAATCCGGAAAATCCATTCTCCTGGTGGATGACGACCAGGAGATTCGCGAACTGCTAGAAACCTACCTCAGCCGCGCCGGCTTCCAGGTACGCAGCGTGGCCGATGGCGACGGCTTCCGTCGTGCCATGGGTGAAGAGGCGGCGGACCTGGTGATACTCGACGTGATGCTGCCCGACGAAGACGGCTTCAGCCTGTGTCGCTGGGTGCGAGCCCATCAGCGCCTCGCGCAGGTGCCGATCATCATGCTCACCGCCAGCTCCGACGAGGCCGACCGCGTGATCGGCCTGGAGCTGGGCGCCGACGACTACCTCGGCAAGCCCTTCAGTCCCCGCGAGCTACTGGCGCGGATCAAGGCCCTGTTGCGTCGTGTCGGTTTCGGTCAGGAGCGTGCGGTGGTCGAGGTGCTGGCCTTCGATGAATGGCGTCTGGACATGATCAGCCATCGCCTGTTCCACCTCGACGGCGAGGAGGTGATCCTTTCCGGCGCCGACTTCGCCCTGTTGAAGCTCTTCCTCGATCACCCGCAGCAGATCCTCGATCGCGACACCATCGCCAACGCCACCCGTGGCCGCGAGGTGATGCCCCTGGAGCGCATCGTCGACATGGCAGTCAGCCGCCTGCGTCAACGCCTGCGCGACACGGGCAAGGCGCCACGGCTGATCCGTACCGTGCGCGGCGCGGGCTACCTGCTGGCGGCGCAGGTGACGCCGCACCACCATGCTTAGGCTGATGCCGCGCTCGCTACTCGGGCGCATGCTGTTTCTCACCCTGCTGGTGGTGTTGCTGGCCCAGGCGTTGTCCAGCGTCATCTGGGTCTCGCAACTGCGCGCCAGTCAGATGGAAGGCCTGCTCACCAGCGCCCGCAGCCTGGCGCAATCCATGGTCGCCAGCGTCAGCTACATCCGTTCGCTGCCCATCGGCTACCGCCCCATGGTGCTCGACCAGTTGCGCTCCATGGGCGGCACGCGCTTCTTTGTTTCGCTGAACGACAAGCCGCTGGAGATGCGCGTGCTGCCGGAAACCCCGCGCAAGCGCGCGGTGCTCGACGAGGTGGAAGCGGTGTTGCGCGAACGGCTGGGCAAGCAGGTGGACCTGTCCCTGCACTTCGTCAATCCGGACGATCTGCGCATCTTCAACAGCGGGCTGAAGCTCGACGAACTGCCGCGCTCCTGGGCGCACTACGCGCTGACCCTGGAACCGGTGAATCCGCCCATCCTGGTCACCCAGATCCAGATCGGGCCCAGCGAATGGCTGTACCTCGCATCCTTGATGCCCGAGCCCTACGCCACGCTGGAAGACCAGGGCCTGCCCACCCAGCAGCTCTGGTTCATCATCCTCACCAGCTCGTTCCTGCTGTTGTTCATCGGCCTGCTGGTGCACTGGCAGAGCCGGCCGCTGAAGCGCCTGGCCAGGGCCGCGCGGGAAATGTCCCTGGGGGCGGAAGTGGAACCCCTGCAAGAGGCCGGCGGCAGCGAAGTGGCCGACGTGAGTCGCGCCTTCAACAGCATGCGCGAACGCATCAGTCGCTACCTCAGCGAGCGCAGCCAGTTATTCAGTGCAATCTCCCACGACCTGCGTACTCCCATCACCCGACTGCGCCTGCGGGTAGAGCTGCTGGAGGATGAGACAATGCAGGCCAAGTTCAGCCGCGACCTGGATGAACTGGAACTGCTGGTGAAGGGCGCGCTGCAGTGCGTGAAGGACACCGACATCCACGAGAACATCGAGCCGGTGGACCTCAATCACCTGCTGCATGGGCTGATCGAGCCCTACCTCGGCTCCGGCCAGGTGACGCTCGAAGGGGAGGCAAGTGCGTCCTACCCCGGCAAGCCCCTGGCCCTGCGTCGCTGCATCGGCAACCTGGTGGACAACGCCTTGAAATACGGCGAGCGCGCGCACCTGCAGATCGAAGACAGCGACGATGCCTTCGTGCTGCATGTGGACGACGAAGGCCCCGGCGTGCCGGAGCAGAAGCTGGAGCAGGTGTTCGAGCCGCACTTCCGCCTGGCCGGCCATACGCAGGGCTACGGGCTGGGGCTGGGCATCGCGCGGAATCTGGCGCACAGCCATGGCGGAGAACTGAGCCTGCGCAATCTGCGTGAAGGCGGCTTGCGGGTGACACTGTGGTTGCCAAGGCAGGCCTGATTTTCCCCCCTCTCCCTTCGGGAGAGGGAGTCAGCCCGAGTTTTGTAACCACCCCGTGACCATCGACTATCCCTTTGTTACCCGCGGGCTTGAAGGCCGTGGTTAGACTGCAGGCAAGCGCAAGCACCGACTTGCACAGTCATAAAAACAAGAAGGTATCCCCGTCCATGAATGCCATCTCCCGCCTGGCCGCTGTCGTTTCCCTCGCCTCCCTGTTCCCCTTGTCCGCCCTCGCCGGCGAAGTGGAAGTCCTGCATTGGTGGACGTCCGGTGGCGAGAAGCGTGCCGCCGATACCCTGCAGAAACTCGTCGAAGAGAAAGGCCACACCTGGAAGGATTTCGCCGTTGCCGGTGGTGGTGGCGAGGCCGCCATGACCGTGCTGAAGACCCGAGCCGTCTCCGGCAACCCGCCGTCTGCCGCGCAGATCAAGGGGCCGGATATCCAGGAGTGGGGCGAGCTGGGTCTGCTGGCCGAACTGGATGAGGTCTCCAGCGAAGGCAAGTGGGATTCGCTGCTGCCCAAGCAGGTAGCAGACATCATGAAATACGACGGCCATTACGTGGCGGTGCCGGTCAACGTGCACCGGGTCAACTGGTTGTGGATAAACCCCGAGGTCTTCCAGAAGGCCGGCGCGACGCCGCCCACCACGCTCGACGAATTCTTCGCGGCCGCCGACAAGCTCAAGGCTGCCGGCTTCATCCCGCTCGCCCACGGTGGCCAGCCCTGGCAGGACGGCACCGTGTTCGAAGATCTGGTGTTCAGCATTCTCGGCCCGCAGGGTTACCACAAGGCCTTCGTCCTGCAGGACAAGGCGACCCTCACCAGCGACAAGATGGTGGAAGTCTTCGCTGCCCTGAAGAAGCTGCGCGGCTACGTAGACCCCGACGCCGCTGGCCGTGACTGGAACAGCGCCACCGGGCTGGTCATCAACGGCAAGGCCGGCATGCAGATCATGGGCGACTGGGCCAAGAGCGAGTGGAGCGCTGCCGGCAAGGTGGCGGGCAAGGATTACCAGTGCCTGCCATTTCCCGGCACCCAGGGCAGCTTCGCCTACAACATCGACTCCCTGGCCATGTTCAGGCTCAAGGACGAAGCGAACATCCAGGCGCAGAACGACCTGGCGCGCACTGTGCTCGAGCCGCAGTTCCAGCAGTTCTTCAACCAGAACAAGGGCTCCATCCCTGTTCGCCTCGATCAGGACATGTCGAGCTTCGACGCCTGCGCCCAGCAGTCCATGAAGGACTTCAAGGAAGCGGCGGCGGGCGACGGCCTGCAGCCGAGCCTGGCCCACGGTATGGCCGCCTCCAGCTACGTGCAGGGTGCGGTGTTCGACGTGGTGACCAACTTCTTCAACGACCCCGCCGCCGACCCGAAGAAGGCCGCGCAGCAACTGGCTGCCGCGATCGAAGCGGTGCAGTAAGCGGTCGGGCCGCCTGAGCGGCCCTTTCCATCCCGACTGATTTCGAGGGTGCCGGCCGGCGCCAAGGGACCGGCCGCGCCTCGATTTTCTCCCCTCTCCCTCCGGGAGAGGGGCCGGGGGTGAGGGAGGTCTGGCGCCCGCTTGTGGTGGGGGGGGGCCCCCCCCCCCCCCCCCGGGGGCGCGGGG
>NZ_JASATC010000057.1:0-28955 GCF_038440135.1 Pseudomonas sp. OTU5201
GCCAGCTAATGGCGGCGTTTCGCTGGCAAGCCAGCTCCTACAAGGCTCTTGGTCAGAGGGTAAATCTCTCGCAACGGCTAACGCAGACATAGCGAATGAATTCGCTCCCACAGAAAGAGAAAAGCCCGGCCCTCGCAAGAGGGCCGGGCTTTTTCAGGAGAGGTGCGGGCATCCTTGCCCGCCGGGGAGGGGCCGACGGTTGACCCCGCTTCCAATCAGCTGGACTGGGGCATCTCGCCGCGGGCCAGGCGTTTGTTGATGTCATCGATCACGGCCGGCAGGTCGGCGATGGTGTCGATCAGGTAGTGCGGACGGGAGCCTTCGAACATCTGGCCGATGCGGGCGCGTTCCTGGTCCAGCTTGTCTTTCGGCAGGGCCTTGAACTGTTCGTAGGTCAGACCGAGGGCGTTGCCCGAGCAGGTCAGGGCCACGGTCCACATGCCGGCGCTGCGGCCTTCGAGGATGCCCGGCCAGGTGTCGTCCACCTTCACGCAGGCGGCGACGTCGTCGATGCCCAGGGCGATCACGTTGGCCAGGGACTGCGCCGGGTACGGACGGCCGTTGGGCACTTCGTCGGTGGCTACCACGTGGTCCGGCAGGTAGCCGTTCTCGCGGGCCAGCTCCACCACCTTGGCCATCACGACCGCCGGATAGCCGGAGCAGGTGCCGATCTTCAGGCCCTTGTCGCGCAGGGTGGCGATGGCGTCGAGGGCGCCGGGGATCAGCGCCGAGTGCAGGCCGATCTTCTCGATCTGCAACGGCATGAAGCGCTCGTAGATGGCGGTGACGTCGTCGTCCGTGGGCAGGCGGCCGACGGCGGCGCGGTAGCGTTCGGCGATGGCCGGGATGTCGAGGAGGGTGCGGATGTGGTCCCACTTGCCCATGCCCATCGGGCCGCGGGCTTCTTCCAGGGAGACGGCGACGCCGAACTCGGCGAAGGCCTCGACGAAGATCTGGGTCGGCGCGAAGGAACCGAAGTCGACGACGGTGCCGGCCCAGTCGAGGATGGCGGCTTTGAGTTGGGTGGGTTGCTTGTACTGCATGGTAATGACTCCAGCGGATTGCAGGTTGGCTAAGGGAATTCAGGTCTTGGCCCCGGCCAGGGCCGGTTGACCGGTGGCCGGGAAGCTGTCCGGCGCTTTCAGGGTTTGCGGGCGGCTGTTCCAGAAGGGCACCAGCATCAGGCTGGCCAGCAGCGCCGCGGCGGTGAACACAACGAACACGGTGGTGGTGTCGAAGTAACCCGGCAGCAGGCCGCCGAGAATCGCGCCGATCGAACCGCAGCCGTTGACGAAGCCCGCGGCGGTGCCGGCGGCTTCCTGGGTGCCGAAGTCGATGGCGGCGGAGCTGCTGATCATCGAGTCAGGGCCGTAGAGGGTCATGCCCATCATGAACAGCAGGCCGACCACCAGGTACAGGCTGCCGCTCTGCATGGCCGGCACGAACAGCGCCAGGCAGACGGTGAGGGCGATCAGGCTGAACACGCAGGCTGGCATGCGGCGGGCGCCGAAGAGCTTGTCCGAAGCGATGCCGATCAGGATCGGGCCCACCAGGCCAGCGAGTTCGAAGGCCGTAGGGACGATGGCCGAGGCTACCTTGCCAATTGACGGCATGCGTTCGTAGACGATCACCGGGCCCCACAGGAGGATGGCGTAGCGCGCGGGCTTGAGCAGGAAGTAGGCGACGCCCAGGACCAGCACGGTGCGGTTCTTCATCACCTTGCGCAGGGCATTCCAGTGGCTTTCGCGAGGGCCGCTGCTGGTGGGTTCCACTTCAACCGGGGCGTGACCGACGTCTTCCGGCCGGTTGCGTTGCAGGAGGAAGAACAGCACGGCGACAACGCCGACCACCAGCGCGCTGGAGAGGAAGGCCATGCGCCAGTCGTGGAACACGTCATAGGCCCACCAGCCGGCGAAGGGCGTGGCCACCAGGCCGCCGAAGGCGTAGCAGGTGCTCCAGTAACCCAGCACGCGACCACGCTCGGCGGTGGCGTAGAAACTGCCGATGTTCTTGCACAAACCCGACCAGCCGGTGGACTGCGCCAGGCCCTGCACCAGCATGCAGGTGGCGAAGATCGGCAGGGTCGCAAAGGTTCCCATGGCCACGGCTGCCAGAGCCGAAACCACCAGGCCGCCGAGCACCACCACGCGTGGGCCGAAGCGGTCGGCGAAGATGCCCCAGGTGAATTGGCCTACGGCGTAGGCGGCCAGGTAGATAGCGTCGAGGTTGGCCATGGCGGCCTTGTCAAGTTCGAAGCTTGGGTCTTCGCCAATACCGAGCTTGGCGACGGAGAAGGCTTTGCGCGTGAAGTAGAAGGCGGCGTAAGCCAGCCAGGTGATGAGGAAGATCTGGACGCGCCAGCGCTGGAGGGACTTCCAGCCGCTTTCGAAGGCACCTGCGTTGTTGTTCATGGTTCTGACCCCGTGTGGGTATGCCGGACAGTGCAAATAGGGAGGTTGTTGTTGTTTTCAGTACTGCTGGTCTGTCTTAACGCACGGCCTTGGTCAGATGGCAGCGGTCGTGGCGTCAGGCGGGTTGATGAAGTTCGGCGCTAACTTTGGCTCCTGCCCGGCGCTGCCGAGCGGCTGGTTTACTACAGCGATGTTTCAGAAAAAGGTCACCGCACCACAGCCCCGCTACCCGCAGCGGAAACCGTCTCAGGACGGTGGGTGACCTTGAAGGGGTCTACCTGTCGACTCAGGCGACCGTTTGCTTCATGTCCACGCCCATGGCCTCAAGGGAGTCGGCGATGGCGCGCAGGAGCTGGCGCACGATGTGTTCGTCGATTTGCCCGATGCAGCCGATACGGAAACTCTCGGCCACGGTCAGCTTGCCCGGGTAGATGACGAAGCTGCGGGCCTTCAGTTCTTCGTAGAAGCGCTTGAACTCGAAGTTCGGGTGCTCCGGGCTGAAGAAGGTGGTGATGATCGGCGACAGCCACTGGTCTTCCAGCAAGGTCTTGAAACCGATCTCGCGCATGCCGGCGACCAGCACGTCGCGGTTGCGGCTGTAGCGCGCCAGACGACCCGGTACGCCACCTTCGGCAGCGTGTTGCTCCAGCGCCGCGCGGAAGGCCACCACGCTGTGGGTCGGCGGGGTGAAGCGCCACTGGCCGGTGCGCTCCATGTAGAGCCACTGCTCGTAGATATCCAGGGCGAGGGAGTGGGCGCGGCCCTTGGCGGCTTCCAGCACCGAGCGGCGGATGATCACGAAGCCGAAGCCGGGGATGCCTTCGATGCATTTGTTGGCCGAGGACACCAGCACGTCGAAGGCGACTTCATTCACGGTCAACGGCACGGCACCGAAGGAGCTCATGGCGTCGACGATCAGGCTCTTGCCGTGGGCCTTCACCACATCGGCGATGGCCTTTAGCGGGTTGAGGATGCCGGAGCTGGTCTCGCAGTGGACCAGGAAGACATTGGTCACGTCCGGGTTGGCTTTCAGCAGGGCGTCCACTTCATCCGGTTGCGGTGGCAGGTAGTCGCCCTTGTCCAGGGTCAGGTAGGCGCGGCCCAGGTAGTCCAGGGTCTTGGCGGCACGCTGGCCGTAGGCACCGTTCATCAGGATCAGGCACTTGCCGTCGCGGGGGATGGCGGTGGCCAGGGCAGCCTCCACCGAGAAGCTGCCGCTGCCTTGCAGGGGCACGCAGGCGAAACTGTCGTCCTGCACGCCGGCCATGGAGAGCAGTTCCTGGCGGACTTCGGCGGTCACCAGGTTGAAGGCGCCATCCCACGAGCCCCAGTCACGCAGCATGGCTTCCTTGGTGGCCTTGGAGGTGGTCAGCGGGCCGGGGGTCAGCAGGTAGGGCTCGCCGAGGGCGGGGGCTGCCAGCGGTTGGGTGTTGGTGGGGAATTCGGCTTTGGTCATGGTCGTCTCCAGCGTTGTTCTGGTGAGGGCGCGTTGCGATGGAGAGATAAAACCAATTCCTTAAAAATAATGAAAATCGATTTATAGTATTTCAAATATAAGTTGAGCTTATTTATTGAGGGCAAGCAGATGGCGGTTTCCCAGGCACAACTCAAGGCCTTCCACGCGGTGGCGGTGCACGGCAATTTCACCCGCGCGGCCGAGGCTCTGTTTCTCAGCCAGCCAGCGGTTTCCGACCAGGTGCGTAAATTGGAGGAGCGTTTCGGCATCCTGCTGTTCCACCGAAACAAGCGTTCCGTGCAACTGACTGACTTGGGCGAGCGCCTGCTGACCATCACCCAGCGGCTGTTCGCTGCCGAAGCCGAGGCGCAGGAGCTGCTTTCCACCTCGCGGGCGCTGGAGACCGGCAGCCTGACCCTGGCGGTGGATTCGCCAGTGCACTTGCTGGGTCATATCGCGCGCTTCTGTGAGCGCTATCCGGGGATTCGCGTCAGCCTGGTCACCGGCAACAGCGACGAGTGCCTGCGCCGGCTGCAGGAGTACAAGGCGGACTTCGCCCTGCTCGGCCGGGTGGTGGAAGACGACAGCCTGATCACCCAGGTACTGAGCAGCGAGCCGCTGGTGGCCTTCGTCGCCCATTCCCATCCGTGGGCATCGCGCGGCTCCATTGTGCTCGCCGACCTGCAGGACATGCCCATGGTGCTTCGTGAGCGCGGCTCCATGACGCGGCAGATTCTCGAGGATGAGATGCAGCGCGCCGGTATCGCCATCCGCCCGGCCATTGAGGTGGAGGGCCGCGAGGCGACGTTCGAGATGGTCGCCGCCGGCCTGGGCGTCGGTTTCGTCTCGTCGGCCGAAGTGGGGGCCAGTGCCAACGTCCATGTGCTGCCGATTCGTGATTGCCTGCAACGTATGACCGAGACGCTGGTGTGCCTGCGTGAGCAGGGTTCGCGGCGGATCATCGAGACCTTTTTAGAGATGGTGAGGTCCAACGGCAGCTAGTGGGACGCAGTGGCTGAGCCATAGGGTCGGCGGGGCCGCTGTGCTAACCTGCGACAGGTTTTTTCCGGGCCGGGCGGCCCGTTTCAGAGGTCATCCATGCATATCCACATCCTCGGCATCTGCGGCACCTTCATGGGTTCGCTGGCGGTGCTGGCCAAGGAACTTGGCCACCGTGTCACTGGCTCCGACGCCAACGTCTACCCGCCCATGAGCACCCAGCTGGAGGCCCAGGGGATCGAGCTGTTGCAGGGGTACGAGCCCGCTCACCTGGAACCTGCTCCGGACCTGGTGGTGGTCGGCAACGCGCTGTCCCGTGGCAACCCCGCCGTGGAGTACGTGCTGAACAAGGGGCTGCCTTACGTTTCCGGCCCGCAGTGGCTGGCTGACCACGTGCTGCAAGGGCGCTGGGTTCTGGCTGCGGCGGGCACCCATGGCAAGACCACTACCAGCAGCATGCTGGCCTGGGTGCTGGAGCATGCCGGTATGGGCCCGGGCTTCCTGATCGGTGGTGTGCCGCAGAACTTCGGCATTTCCGCGCGCCTGGGCGGCACGCCGTTCTTCGTGGTCGAAGCCGACGAGTACGACAGCGCCTTCTTCGACAAACGCTCCAAATTCGTCCACTACCGCCCGCGTACCGCAATCCTGAACAACCTGGAATTCGATCACGCGGACATCTTCCCCGACCTCGCTGCCATCGAACGGCAGTTCCACCACTTGGTGCGGACCATCCCTGGCGAGGGCCTGATCATCCATCCCACTTCCGAAACCGCCCTCAAACGTGTGCTGGACATGGGTTGCTGGACCCCGGTGCAAACCACTGGCGAAGGCGGCCAGTGGCAGGCCCGTCTGCTGGCCGAGGACGGTTCGCGCTTCGAGGTACTGTTCGAAGGCCAGGTGGCCGGCACCGTGGACTGGGAGCTGACCGGCCAGCACAACGTCGCCAATGCTCTGGCTACCCTGGCCGCTGCTCGCCACGTTGGCGTAGTGCCAGAGCTGGGCGTGGCCGCATTGAGTGCCTTCAAGAGCGTCAAGCGGCGCATGGAAAAGGTCGCCGAGGTAAAAGGCGTGACCCTCTATGACGACTTCGCTCACCACCCCACCGCTATCGCCACCACCCTCGATGGCCTGCGCAAGCGCGTCGGCGACGCTCCGGTGATCGCGGTGATCGAACCGCGCTCCAACTCCATGAAGCTCGGCGCGCACCGCGACGGCCTGCCGGAGTCGGTGAAGCTGGCTGACCAGGTGTTCTGGTACGCGCCGCCGAACCTCGGCTGGGACCTGGCGGCTACCGCCATGGCCTGCCCGGTGCCGGCGCAGGTCTGCACCTCGCTGGAGAGCATCATCGCCGAGATCAAGGTGCTGGCGCGCCCTGGCACCCAGGTGGTGATCATGAGCAACGGCGGTTTCGGCGGCCTGCATGGCAAGCTGGCCAAGGCCTTGGAAGATTAAGGAACTGGCGATGACCGGACCCTCCCGCATCACCCTGGCGATGACTGGCGCTTCCGGCGCTCAGTATGGACTGCGCCTGCTGGACTGCCTGATCCAGGAAGACCGCGAGGTGCACTTCCTGATTTCCAAGGCGGCGCAGCTGGTGATGGCCACCGAGACTGACGTCACCCTGCCGGCCAAGCCCCAGGCCATGCAGGCCTTCCTCAGCGAATACACCGGCGCGGGGCCGGGGCAGATCCGTTGCTACGGCAAGGAAGACTGGATGTCCCCGGTGGCCTCCGGCTCCGGCGCGCCCGCCGCCATGGTGGTGGTGCCGTGCTCCACCGGTACGCTGTCGGCCATCGCCACCGGCGCCTGCAACAACCTCATCGAACGCGCAGCCGACGTGACCCTGAAGGAGCGTCGGCAGCTGATCCTGGTACCGCGCGAGGCGCCGTATTCCAGCATCCACCTGGAGAACATGCTCAAGCTGTCCAACCTCGGCGCGGTGATCGTGCCGGCGTCGCCGGGTTTCTATCACCAGCCGCAGACCATCGATGACCTGGTGGACTTCGTGGTGGCGCGCATTCTCAATTTGCTGGATATCCCGCAGGACATGCTGCCGCGCTGGGGTGAGCACCATCAGGGCGTCGATGACTAAGCGCCTCGCCTCGACCTTGCTGGCACTAGCGCTGTTGCAGGGCTGCGCCAGCGTCGGGACCCTCAACGCCGCCAAGCCGGGGGCGCCGATCATCTATTCCGGCACCCGCCTGGACTGGTATTCGCTCAATGGCGGCTGTTGTCCCATGGATCGTTTCGGCGTCGAGCCGCCGGCCTATCCGGCGCTTGATCTGCCCGCCAGCGCCTTGCTGGATACGCTGCTGCTGCCCTTTGCGGTGGCGGCGGAGCTGGGCGTGACGCTGGGTGTTACTGGCGGGTATTGAGCCGTAAACCTATGGGGGGCTTATCGTAATTCAGCCCGGCTCCTGGCAGACATCCACCCATTGGGCTTCCACCAGTTCGGCCATGTACGTCGGGGCGATGCGCACCGCGCTGTGCACGGCGCCAGCCGCCGGCACCACCTCATCGAAGGCCTGCAGGGAACGGTCGCAGTAGACTGGCAGCGGGGTGGCGAGGCCGAACGGGCAGACGCCGCCAACCGGGTGGCTGGTGAGCGCTTCTACCGTTTCAGCGTCGAGCATCTTGGCCTTGGCGCCGAAGGTTTCCTTGAACTTGCGGTTGTCGATGCGCGCGTCGCCGCGGGCCACCACCAGCACGGCGTCTTCTCCGATTCGGAAAGCCAGGGTCTTGGCGATGCGGCCCGGCTCAACACCATGGGCTTCGGCCGCCAGGGCCACGGTGGCGGTGCTGGTCTGCAGTTCGATGATGTCGATTTCCGGCGCCTTTCCAGCGAAGAAGGCGCGGACCGATTCAAGACTCATGAGCGATCCCTCTGACTAAAGGCCGAATCGTTTTCGACCACTGGCCCGGCGTCAACCGGGCCTGCATGTCGCTTCAGGCGGCCAGGTCGCGAACCTCGGCGAGATTGTCGGCCAGGCCGTAGCGGCCCTTGGCATCACGTACCACGCGGCCCATGGCGATGGCTGGGTCGTGGGTGAAGACCAACCGGCCGTTGCGCGCGAGCAGGTCGGCCAGCAGGGCTTCTTTCTCTTCGATCAGGCCTTCGGGGAAGCGGTCGTAGCCCATGGTGATGGGCAGGTGTACCCAGGGCGCGCCAGGAATCAAGTCGCCGCTGAACAGCACCGGGCCGTCGGGCATATCGACTTCCGGCAGAAGCTGGCCAGGGGTGTGGCCGTCGCTCCAGTGGAAGCGCCAGCCGCAACCGAGGGTGTCGCTGCTGCCGCCTTCTTCGATCAGCTCCAGGCGACCGCTGCTTTCCAGCAGCTCGAGCAATTCCGGGATGTAGGAGGCGCGGTCACGGGCGTGGGGCTTGCAGGCCCGCTCCCACTGACGGCGACCAGTAACGAAACACGCCTTGGGGAATAGTAGGCGCGCGGGCTGGCCCTCTTGCCAGGGGGCGAGCAGGCCGCCGGCGTGGTCGAAGTGCAGGTGGGTGAGCAGGACGACGTCGATGTCGGCGTCGATGAGACCCGCCTCGGCCAGGCTGTCGAGTAGCACATGGCGCTCTTCCTGGACGCCGAAGCGCTGCTTCAGCTCAGGGGAGAAGAACGCGCCGATGCCGGTTTCGACCAGGATGTTGCGGCCGTTGTCCTGGACCAGCAGGGCGCGGCAGCCGAGATCGATGCGGTGCTCGGCGTCCGGGGTCATCCAGCGCTCCCAGAGCGCGCGAGGGGCATTGCCGAACATGGCGCCGCCGTCGAGTTTTTGGCTGTTTCCGAGCAGGGTGGTGAGGGTACGCATGGCTGGGGTTCGCATTCGCTGGCAAGGGGGCAAGGGGGCAAGGGGGCAAGGGGGCAAGGGGGCAAGGCTAACCCGAACGTTGGGGCAGTGGTCAATCCGCCCATCCGCGATGGACGAAGGTCATGGGGCGTGGACCGGGCAGGTAGCTGCTGTGCAGTTCGCCGATTTTGAAACCGCCGGCTTCGATCAGGCGCGGAATGTCGCGGTCGAGGTGACAGCCACCCGCCAACGGCTTCCACAGCGGGGTGAGTCGGTGCTGCCAGCGGAGCACGGAAAGATCCGGCGCCAGCCCGTGTTCGGCGAAGTGCAGGCGCCCACCGGGTTTGAGCACGCGGCGCATTTCGCCCAAGGCGGCCAGGGCATCGGGAATCGTGCAGAGGGTGAAAGTGCAGACGATGCTGTCAAAGCTGGCGTCGGCGGCCTGGATCTCTCCGAGTTCCAGGGCGATGGTGTCCACCGGGATGGCGATGGCCTCAGCACGCCGACGCGCCAGGGCCTGCATCTGTGCGGCAGGGTCGACGCCGGTCACCCGGCTGACCCGGGTCGGGTCGTAGAAGGCGAGGTTCAGGCCAGTACCGATGCCGATCTCCAGTACCTGCCCTTCGGCACAAGGCACCACCAGAGAACGGGTCTTCATGACGTGGCCCATTCCGCAGGCGAAGTCGATCAGGCGTGGCAGGACGTAGCGATCATAGAGGCCCATGCGAGTTCTCGACGGTGAGTGATCTCGCTCACCTTAGCAGCGGGCTTCATGCGGGGCGCGGGGATTTCGGCCAATGACTGGGCGTCGTCAACGACCGAGGCGGCGCAACTCATCCGACTCGATGATGCGTACGCCGTCTTCCTCTTCGAGCGCCAGACGCCAGAGCGCACGGGCCAGCGTGCAGACGCCGATGCCGCGGTACTTTCCCGGCAGCCATCGCATGAAGGCCGCGGCCAGGCGTTCGCCGAGGCGGAATTCGCTGCGTGGCCCCATTAGCAGTGAGGGGCGGGCGATGGTCAGCTGCGGCCAGTCCATGGCTTTGAGGGCTTCTTCCATCTCGCCCTTGACCTTGTTGTAGAAGATCGAGGATGTGCGATTGGCGCCTACCGCGCTGATCACGATGAAGTGCCGCGCGCCCAGTTCACGGGCGCGCCGGGCGACGTCCAGGACCAGATCCAGGTCCACCGCGCGAAAGGCCTCCTGGGAGCCGGCCTGGCGAATGGTACTGCCCAGGCAGCAGAAGGCGACGTCAACCCGGTCTTGCAGTTGCGGCAGCAGTTCGGCCAGCGGACCGACAGGGTTCTTCAGGTGCGGGTGCTCGGCCAGTGGGCGACGGGTCGGAGCCAGGACTCGGGCGACCGTGGGTTCGTTGAGTAGCCGGTCAAGCAGGTGCTCGCCGGTCAGACCAGTGGCGCCGGCGAGCAGTATGTGCTGGGGCGTCAGATGCATGCTGTTTCTCCGCTGATACACGCTGAGCTTAGTGGCTATGCGCGGTTTTGTCGGGGGTCGCGGCGCTTTGGGCCGTCAGAGCCTGCTCCGCCTGATGCTCGCGCAGTGCGCGCCAGCGGGCAGTGACGGCCTTGGGAGCCCACATCTGCGGTTCCGAGGCTTCGAAGTCGTCGGCCTTCTCGCGCGCGGCGACTTTCTCCTTGGCGATTCCGAAAGCGCGCTCCAGGTCGTCCGTTTCGCTTAGGGCGTCGGCGAACAGTGCGCGCCCGAAGTAGGTGAAGTCGCTCTCTTCGGAGCAGCCAAAGGACACGCGGTCGGAGCGGGCCGCCGTCATGATCAGGGTCTTCTCGTCCTTCAATGGTGGAATGAAGCCGCCGGAGTAGCAGGCGGAAATCACCAGCACCTTGTACCTGTCCTTGAGAGGAACAAGCAGGTCGGCAAGTTCCTGCGCCGGCAGGTGGCCGAGCTGGAGGCCGGGTTGCTCCAGGGCCAGTTCGTGGGTCGGTGAGCCGTGGCTGGTCAGGTAGATGAAGACGAGGTCTTCCGGGCCACTTCGCTTGGCGACAGCCTGGATCGAGCGGGACAGGCTTTCGCGGGTGGCCAGGGGGCGGTCGGCCATGTGTTCACGGTGGTTGACCAGGTCGATCTGGCCGTGGGCGCCGAAGCGTTCGGCCAGGAGCTTGGAGACGTAGTCCACTTCACGCAGGAACACGCTCTGACGACCGTCGCCGGCGAGCGTGATGGAATAGAGCTCCACCTCAGGCGTGGAAGCCGGCACCGCGTCGATCGCCGAATCGAGCAAGCGGCCCTGGGCCAGCAGGCCAAGTTCCAGAGGATCGGGCAGGGCCTTGCCCTGTTCGTCGCGGATGCGCGTGCCATCCTGCCAGATGCCGGTTTCAAGCTTGCCATCCGATTGAGTCAGGCTGCCGGTGCCGCTGTAGAGCCCGTCGTTGAAATGGCCGTGGTAGCGGCTGCCGTCGGCCAGCGACAGCGTGCCCTCGCCCTGGTAGCGCCAGTGCCGGAAGTGGCCTTGGTAACGGCTGCCATCGGCACCGATGAACTCACCCTGGCCGATCAGGTTGCCTTCCTTGAAGGTACCGCTCCAGACATCGCCATCAGCGCTGGTGAAACGTCCCTTGCCGTCGAACAGACTGTTCTTGAATTCGCCGATGTAGTGGGAGCCGTCTTCGCCCTGGTAGGCGCCTTGTCCTTGCAGTTGTCCCTTCTTGAAGCGGCCGCTGAAGCGGTTGCCAGCCTCGTCGGTACGAACACCTTCACCGTCCGGCTGTCCTGCGCGGAACAGGCCCTGGTAGTTGCTGCCGTCTGCCCACTCAAGGCTACCGAAACCTTGGTACTTGTCGTTGCGGAACTGGCCACGGTAGGTCACGTCACCCTGGCGCAGGGTGCCTTCGCCATCGAACTGGTTGCGGGCGAAACCGCCTTCGTAGGTGGTGCCATTGCCGTAGCCGAGGCGCCCCTGGCCGTGAAACAGGCCGGCCTTGAATTCGCCGGTATAGACCAGGCCGTTGGGGCCGTGCCATTCGCCCTGGCCTTCCGGCTGACCGTCCTTGAACTGACCTTCGAACCAGGTGCCGTTGTTGTAATCCAGGCGCCCAGGCCCCTGCAGCAGACCGTTGACCAGTTCGCCGCGATAACGGGAACCGTCCGGCAGGCGGGCGTCCGGCGGGGTCAGGGGTTCTCCCTCGCCGCAGGCCGTGAGCAGCAGGGCGAGGGTAAGGGGCAGAAGCGGTTTCATTGGGTGTCCTTGTCCAAACATCTGCCTTTCAGTGTGGCGCAAAAAAGCCCGCGATTGCGGGCTTTTTTACCGTTGGTCTCTGGCTCAGACGAAGCAGAGACTCAGGGATTCGGCGATGTAGGCGGGCTTCTGCTGGCCTTCGATTTCCAGGGTGCAGAGGGCCTTGATCAGCCACTGGCCGGGGTTCTTTTCAGTGACGTCGATGACCTTCACGGCCAGTCGCACGCGGGAGTCCACTTTCACCGGCTGGATGAAACGTACAGTGTCCAGACCGTAGTTGACCACCATCTTCAAGCCTTCGGGCAGGACCAGCAGGCCGTCGATCAGCTTGGGAATCAGCGACAGGCTGAGGAAACCGTGGGCGATGGTGGAGCCGAAGGGCGTCTGCTTGGCGCGCTCCGGGTCGACGTGGATGAACTGGTGGTCTTCGGTGCACTCGGCGAACTGGTTGATGCGGTTCTGGTCGATGGTCACCCAGTCCGAGTGGCCCAGGTCCTTGCCAACGTAGTTCTTCAGTTCAGCTACTGGTACGAACGCCATGCGTCATCCTCCGTGGATGCAGTGTTGTAATTCTTCTAATCCTGGGGCTTTGCCCCTCCCTTGCGTGCAAGGCGTAGATCAGCATGTCGGGCGGGCCCGGTCAAGACGGCATGCCCCCTGCGAATGGCGGGCTATAGCGTGAGGGCAGGCAAGCCTATAATGCCCCGTCCCGGCCGAAGCCCGCCCGACCGGACCTGACCCATGGAGATTTTCATGCTGTTGCGCGGACTGACCTTGCTGGTGCTGTTCCAGCTGATCGGCAGCGGGCTCAATGCCCTGTTCCTGTCCATGCTGCCCGGGCCCATCATCGGCCTGGTGCTGCTCTTTCTCTATTTGCTGGTGCGTGGCGAGGTGAGCGAGCCTCTGAACCTGGCCGCCAGCAGCCTGTTGCGTTACCTGCCGCTGCTGCTGGTGCCGCCCGCGGTGGGCGTGATGGTTTATGCGCAGGCCATCTGGGCGGACTTCTGGGCCATAGCGGGCGCTCTGGTGCTGTCGCTGCTGTCGGCGTTTCTTTTCTGCGGCTGGTTGATGCAGAAGCTGATCGAGCGCCAGGTGCGCCGCCGGGAGGACGCATGAACCTCGACTGGCAAGCCGCGGTGCAGGCGGTGGTGCACCATCCGTTGTTCGGCTTCGGCATGACCCTGGCGGCGTACCAACTGGCCCTGGCCGCCTACGAGAAGACTCGCTGGGTGTTCCTGCAGCCGGTGCTGCTGTCCATGTTGCTGCTGATCGGCGTGCTGCTGGCCTTCGGCATCAGCTATCAGGAATACCGTGAGAGCACCCAGTTGCTGACGGTCTTCCTCGGTCCGGCCACCGTGGCGTTGGCCGTGCCGCTTTTTCTCAACCTGCGGCGGATCCGCCAGCTGTTCTGGCCAACCCTGCTGACGCTGGTGTTCGGCGGGCTCTTCGCTACGCTGTCGGTAGCTGCGCTGGGCTGGTGGTTCGGCACCGAGCGCATGGTGCTGATGACGCTGTTGCCGAAGTCGGTGACCTCACCCATCGCGATGCTGGTGGCCGAGCAGCTCGGCGGAGTAGCGGCCCTGGCGGCGGTGTTCGTGCTGATCACCGGCGTGCTGGGCGCCATCCTCGGCCCGGAACTGCTGCGCCGCTGTGGCGTGCGTCATCCCGCCGCCCAGGGCATGGCACTGGGGCTCACTGCACATGCTGTGGGTACTGCGCGGGCATTGCAGGAAGGCGAGGAGTGCGGTGCTTTCGCCGCCCTGGCAATGAGCCTGATGGGCGTTGCCACCGCGGTATTGCTGCCGCTCGTCGTTGCCATGATTGCTTGAGGTCGATGCATGAAGTTGCCGTTGTTTCCTCTCAACACTGTGCTGTTTCCGGGCTGTGCGCTTGACCTGCAGATATTCGAAGCACGCTACCTGGACATGATCGGGCGCTGCATGAAGCAGGGCGAGGGCTTCGGCGTGGTCTGCATTCTTGAAGGCCAGGAAGTCGGCGAGGCGGCCAGCCGCTTCGCCGCCATCGGTTGCGAAGCATTGATCCGCGACTGGCAGCAGCGCCCCAACGGCTTGCTGGGTATCCGCGTAGAGGGCGGACGGCGTTTCCACGTCGGCAAGGCGGAGGTGCTACGTGACCAGTTGACCCTCGCCGAGGTGGAGTGGCTGGACGATGAGCCCGAGCGGCCGCTGCGTCCGGAGCATGCTGACCTGGCGGCATTGCTCAATGCCCTGGCTGAACATCCCATGGTCCAGGGGCTGGGCATGGGCGGCGTGGTGGAGGGGCAACAGGCGTTGGCCAATCAGCTGTCGTACCTGTTGCCGTTCCACATCAAGGAAAAACTGCACCTGCTGACCCTGGCCGATCCCGATGAGCGCCTGGACTTCCTCCAGGGCTTGCTGGATCAGTTGCAGGGTGAGTCCATCGCTTAAAGCGCTTGTCTGTCCCTCAATAGCTGTAGCGCGCCAGCGCATCCGGCAGGGCCCAGGTCGCGATGCCGCCCAGCAGGGCCAGGCAGGCCGGCAGGATCAGCACCCATACACGCGGGTTCATGGCCGACAGGGGCGCCGCGCGTTGCATCAGCGCCAGCCCGGCGGCCGCGATTCCGCCTGCCAGCAGGCCACCGGCGAGGATGTCCGTAGGCCAGTGCACGCCGAGATAGACCCGAGACAGGGCGATGGCCAGGGCCGGCAGGCTGGCTAGCAGCAGCCAGGTCAGGCGTAGTCTCCCGGGCTGGCCGCGGCCAGCGAGAATGCCCAGCACCAGGAAGAAGGCGAAGGCCGCTGAGCTGTGCCCGCTGGGGAAGCTGAAGGTGGTTAGCGGCTCGGCGAGAACCTCCGGCCGTGCCCGCGCAAAGAGATGTTTGAGCCCGGTGTTGGCCAGTGCCGTGGTCACCAGGGTGCCGATGGCGAAGCATGCTGGGCGCCATTGACGCAGTACCAGCAGCAAGGTCGCGAGCAAAGCGCCGGCAAGGAGCTGCGTCTTGAAGTCGCCCACGCGGGTGACCAGCACCATCAGTTGGTCCAGGCTGGTGTGACGCTGCTCCTGGACCAGAGACATCAGGCCTTGATCCAGCGCTTGCAGATGCGGCCAGCCGAGCAGCAGGGCGCCTAGGGCCAGCAGACAGAGCCCGGCCGCCAGTGGGTTCGCCGAGCGTTTCTCGCGCAGGGTGCTGTGAATGATCAGCCCGAGGATGGCCAAGACCACGACAATCACCACCCCCGCTTCGCTCCAGAAACCCTCCGGCAGCGGCAGGCGCAGGGCTGCGCCCGTGGCCCAGCCGGGGACCAGGTAGGCTACCGCCCAGCCGGCGGCGGCGAGCATGCTGACGGCAATGAAGCGCGGGAAGGGCATATCGAGCATGCCGGCCACCATTGGCAACATGGGGCGCAGCGGGCCGATATAGCGGCCCACCAGCAGGCTGGCGACGCCGTATCGCTGAAAGTAATTCTCCGCGCCGCTGATCCACTCCGGGTGGTCGCGCAGCAGCGGTAGGCCACGGATGTTCTGGTGGAAACGCCGGCCCAGGCCATAGGAAATCAGGTCGCCCAGCAGGCCGCCGGTGTAGGCCAGGAGCAGGGTTTCCCAGAGTTCCAGGGCGCCGCTGCCGGCCATCACGCCGACGGCGAACAGCAGGGCGACGCCGGGCACGACAATGCCGGCGATGGCCAGGCACTCGATGCAGGCGATCAGGAAGATCGCCAGGCCCAACCATTCCGGGTTGGCGCCTAGCCAGGTGGTGACCTGGTCGAACCATTGACTCATGGGTATTTGTCCTCGATCAGCAGGTAGTCGCGTCCTTCGACCTGTCCGCGGCGCAGAGGGTTGCGCGAGCAATGACGGGCGTAGGCAGCATCGACGAAGCGGTAGGGCAAGTGTTCGTCGCGGCCGTGGGGAATGCCCAGGCGCGCGGTCTGGATGATGCGGGAGGGGCGCTCGCCGACGTCTTCGACGAACAGGCGTTGCCAGTCGAAGCGCTGGCCGTCCCAGTCCGGTACCTTCAGGCCGAGGGCCTTGCACAGCAGCGTCTGGCCGGCACAGAGGCGTTCGGCCGCGCGCGCCTGGCCCTGGGCGTCGGGGTTGTTGCGTTGCATGACCGCCAGGGCCTCGGCGGGGGAAATGGCGTCGACCCAGGGGTGGCCGGACTTGATCAGCACCGCGTTACCGGCGCCATGGGCGCTGAAGTTCAGTGAATCGCCGCCACGGGCGTAATACATATAGATGTGCCCGCCATCGAGGAACAGTGCGCGGCGTTTGTGGGTGTAGCCGAGGGATGCGTGGCTGCCCTTGTCCACCAGATAGTAGGCCTCGGTTTCGATGATGCGTGCCGATAACCAGCGCCCGTCGACCCGGTGACGGATGACTTTGCCCAGCAGTTCCTGCGCGACGTGCTGGGCGTCGTGGTCGAAGAAGGAGTCGGGCAGCGGACGGGCGTCGGGCCAGGGCAAACTTAGGGTGGGATCGCGGGACATGGGGCTGTCGCAGGGGCACGGGTCGGAATAGGCTCGCGATTATACGGAAGCATGCTTAGCCGAAGCTGAACACCGGCGTCGGAATCGTCACGCAAAATAACAAGAGCCCGTTGCCATGTCCCGAGCTGCCCGTCTTGACAGTGCCCATATCACCCCCAGCGCGCACTACACCGGTTACGTGTGGTATCGCCACCACCTGGCCGAAGAGCCTTTCGTCACTTCATTTGGGCGATTTGCCCATGGCGTGCTGACGCCCATCAGTTGGGGGGCGCGGGTGGCGTTCGGGCTGGATGTCGAGCGTTTCCTCCTGCAGCGTCACCTGCTGATAGATGCCTTGTTGCGCGAGGCCATCGAGCAGCGTGGCGTGCGCCAGGTGGTGGAGATTGCCTGCGGTCTTTCTCCTCGGGGGCGGCGCTTTTGCTCCCGCTACCCGGAGCTGCGTTACCTGGAGGCCGACCTGCCGCCCATGGCCGCCCGCAAGCGCCTGCTGTTGCACGAGGAAGGCTGGCTGGATTCACGGCATCAGGTGCGCCCTGTGGATATCCTCGCCGAACAGGACGCGAACGACCTGCAGGCACTGTTCTCAGGGCTGAATCGTGACGAGCCGGTGTTGGTCATCACCGAAGGGCTGGTGAACTACTTCGAGCTGCCGGTGATAGAGGCCTTCTGGAGCCGACTGGCAACGCAAGTGCGCCAGTTCCCATCGGCCACTTATCTCACTGACCTCTATCCCGACCTACGCGAACATCCGCGTTACCGTCAGTTGCGTTGGGGCATCGATCTCGTTGGCCGGCTGACCCGGGGTCGTTACTACCTGCACTACCGGGGAGACGCCGCCATAGTCGAAGGGTTCGAAGGCTGTGGTTTCGGCAAGGTGTGTGTGCATGACCCGAAGGAGCTGGAGTCCGCCCCGCTGGATGCCTGGCCGGCGCTGGTGCGGGTGGTGGAGGCTCGTACCTGATGCCTGCTCAGGCATAGGCCACCGCAGGTGGTTCCGTCTGGACCACCTGGGATGCCAGCGCGTTGCTGGCCTCCGCGTCGGTGTGGGGAAAGACCAGGGCCAGACTATCGCCTTCATGGCGCAACGGAAGCGCATCCAGCGCCGGCAGGTCGCCAGCTTGCAGTCGCCAGCCCCGATTCGGTAGGTCGGTCGGCAGTTCGCCGCGCACCAGCCCGCCAAAGAAGCCCAGTTCGCTGACCTCCACATGGAACTCGCCAGCCTCGGCATGCAGCAGTCGGCCGCGCCGGTTCAGGGGTGCTACGCGTGCCTCCTGGCGTCGTTCCAGGCGATCCAGGCGGTTGCGTGCCAGGCGGGTCGCGCCAGGGCTCGCCAGCGGCAAGGCGACGCCCTGGAGGAAGGGGCGATAGAAGCTTGCGCAGGCTTCGCGTTGTTCGAACTGGGCCAGGTGATCGCCGTTGTGGATAAGTGTGCAGTCGGCATCGGCGCAGGCGGCGGCAAAGCCAGCATGTTCCCAGGGTTGGGTGAAGTGATCGTATTCGCCGGCCAGAACCAGGGTAGGGCAGGCCGGGTGGTGATCGAAACCGGAGAAGTCCAGTAGCCGGCGGCTGTTCTGCCGGTAGCGTTCGAGTTCCTGCGGTGAAAGGCGCTGCATCTGCCGCAAAAGAGCCTTTCGGAACACCAGCGAGATGCCGGTTTCCTCGAGGCGCAAAGGGTTGATCAAACCGGTCAGGGCGCCTTGGGCGAAGCGCAGTACCTGGTCCTCGGACAGCAGTTCCAGTCCTTCTTCCAGCATGCGCCGGGCGCCAGGACGACCGAATGCTGTGATTCCGGCCAGTAGCAGGCGCGCACAGCGTTGCGGATGGCGTACCGCGAACAATGCCGCCAGGGCCGAGCCGTAGGACAAGCCGATGGGCATCAGCGGCGGCAGTTGGAGTTCTTCGGCAAAGGCGGCGATCAGGTCGGCCAACTGTTCCAGGGAAAGCTCCGGTGCGAGTTGAAGATTGCCGCCCTGGCTCGGCAGGTCGAGGAGGATTACCGGGTGGCGTGGCAGAAGCTCCTGCACCTCGGCAGCGAAGGAGCGGAAGCTCTGGAAGGCGCCGCCAAGCATCAATATGGGCTCGCGCTTGTCCGTAGCGTGCTGCGAAAAGGCCTGATAGTGCAGGATCCAGGGGCCGAGCTGGACGATACGGGGCGCGTCGGCCAGTTGTTGGGCGGCGAAGTCGGTCTGGTAACGCATGGCGGGTTCTCCGGCGCCGGGGCGCTTCTTGTTCTTCTGCGACGACTGCAATTGGAAGGTAAACAGCGAGGCCGCTTTTGTTTACCCAACCTTCGGGCGGGCGATCCTGCTGGGTGTCACCGTCCCGGTTGCGGCCCGTCTGGGCCGAGATTTGCGTCGTTACCCGCAAGATCCGTGAAATGAGCTGTCTACCATCCGCCCGGCGCCGCTGGGCGCGGGCGAGCGCGACCGCTATAATCAGCCGCTTTCCTTTCGCCAGAACCCGAGACCATGACCGAGTCCGTTCTCGATTACATGACCCGCCTTGGCCGCGCCGCCCGCGCCGCCTCGCGTGTGGCCGCCCGCGCCAGCACCGCGCAGAAGAACCGCGCCCTGCTGGCGGCCGCCGATGCCCTGGATGCCGCTCGTGCCGAGCTGACCGCCGCCAATGAGCAGGACCTGGCCAACGGCCGCGCCAATGGCCTTGAGCCCGCCATGCTTGACCGCTTGGCACTGACCCCGGCACGCATCGACGACATGATCGAGGGCCTGCGTCAGGTCGCCACCCTGCCGGACCCCATCGGCGAAATCCGTGACATGCGCTATCTGCCGTCTGGCATCCAGGTGGGCAAGATGCGCGTGCCGCTGGGTGTGATCGGGATCATCTACGAGTCGCGGCCGAACGTGACTATCGATGCCGCCAGCCTTTGCCTGAAGTCTGGCAACGCCACCATCCTGCGCGGCGGTTCCGAGGCGATCCATTCCAACCAGGCGATTGCCGCCTGCATCCAGAAGGGCCTGGCCGACGCCGGCCTGCCGAGCGAGCTGGTGCAAGTGGTCGAAACCACCGATCGCGCTGCCGTTGGCGCGCTGATCAGCATGCCGGAATACGTGGACGTGATCGTTCCGCGCGGTGGCAAGGGCCTGATCGAACGCATCAGCCGCGAGGCCAAGGTGCCGGTGATCAAGCACCTGGACGGCATCTGCCACGTCTACATCGACATCGCCGCCGATCTCGACAAGGCCATCCGCGTGGCCGACAACGCCAAGACCCAGCGTTACGCGCCGTGCAACACCATGGAAACCCTGCTGGTGCATGCCGGCATCGCCGCACGCGTGCTGCCGCCGCTGGCCGCCATCTACCGCGACAAGGGTGTTGAGTTGCGCGGTGACGCCGCCACCCGTGCGCTGCTGGGCAATGACGTGCTGGAAGCGACCGAGGAAGACTGGCGCACCGAGTACAACGCGCCGATCCTCTCGATCCGCATCGTCGACGGCCTGGACCAGGCCATCGAGCACATCAACACCTACGGCTCGCAACACACCGACGCGATCATCACCGAGAACTTCAGCGATGCGCGGCGCTTCCTCACCGAGGTGGACTCCGCTTCGGTGATGGTCAACGCCTCGACCCGCTTTGCCGATGGTTTCGAGTACGGCCTGGGCGCTGAGATCGGCATTTCCACCGACAAGCTGCACGCCCGCGGCCCGGTCGGTCTGGAAGGCTTGACCAGCGAGAAGTATGTGGTCTTCGGCGACGGTCACGTGCGCACCTGATGGGCAAGCGCATCGGCCTCTTCGGCGGCACCTTCGATCCCGTGCATATCGGCCACCTGCGGAGTGCCGTTGAAGTGGCCGAGCAATTCGGCTTCGACGAGTTGCGCCTGATTCCCAGTGCGCGCCCGCCGCACCGGGAAACACCTCAGGTGTCGGCATCCCAGCGCCTGGCGATGGTGCAGCTGGCAGTGGCAGGTGTCGTGCCGTTGGCGGTGGATGATCGTGAGCTCAAGCGCGAGCGGCCGTCCTGGACCATTGAAACGCTGGAGTCCCTGCGCGCCGAGCTGGATGCCGAAGATCAATTGTTCCTGCTGGTCGGCTGGGACGCGTTCTGCGGCCTGCCGAGCTGGCACCGCTGGGGCGAGCTGCTGGACCATTGCCACATTCTGGTCCTGCAGCGTCCGGACGCCGACAGCGAGGCGCCGGAAACCCTGCGTGACCTGTTGGCCGCACGCAGCGCGGTCGATCCGCATTCCCTGCAGGGGCCTGCCGGGCAGATCGCCTTTGTCTGGCAGACGCCCCTGGCGATTTCCGCCACCCAGATTCGCCAATTGCTGGGGGAGGGGCGCTCGGTGCGCTTTCTCGTGCCCGACGCCGTATTGGCCTATATCCATGCGCACGACTTGTACCGTGCGTCGAACTGATTCACTGAGGTAGTTGAACCCGATGCAAAACGAAGAACTCGTCAAGGTCGCCATTGCGGCCCTGGAAGACCTGAAAGGTCAGGAAATCACCACTATCGACGTGCGTGGCAAGACCAGCATCACCGACTTTATGGTGATCGCCAGCGGTACCTCTGGCCGTCATGTCAAATCCCTGGCCGAAAACGTGCTGGAGAAGGTCAAGGAGCAAGGCGTCCGCGCGCTGGGCAGCGAAGGCCTGGACGGCGGCGAGTGGGCCCTGCTGGACCTGGGCGACGTGGTGGTTCATGTGATGCAGGTCGCCACCCGCCAGTTCTACGACCTGGAGCGCCTGTGGCAGGGTGCCGAGCAGAGCCGCGCCCACCACAGCCACGAGTAAGCGGGGCATCCCTTGCGTCTACGTCTGATTGCTGTTGGTACGCGTATGCCGCGCTGGGTGGAGGAGGGTTGGCAGGAGTACGTCAAGCGTCTGCCGTCCGAGCTCAGCCTGGAACTGGTGGAAATTCCCCTGACCACGCGCGGCAAGAATGCCGACGTGGCGCGGATGATCCGCCAGGAGGGCGAGGCGATGCTGGCCAAAGTGCAGCCGGGGGAACGCATTGTCACCCTGGAAGTCGAAGGTCGACCCTGGAGCACCGAGCAACTGGCGGTTGAACTGGACCGCTGGCGCCTGGATTCGCGCACTGTCAACCTGATGGTCGGCGGCCCGGAAGGGCTGGCGCCGGAAGTCTGCGCCCGTAGCGAGCAGCGCTGGTCGCTGTCGCCGCTGACGTTGCCACATCCGCTGGTCCGCATCCTTGTCGGCGAACAGATCTACCGTGCCTGGACTGTGCTGTCCGGCCACCCTTATCACAAGTAAACCCTGTCCATGCCGCAACCGATCCGCCTGAAAGACCACGAGAAAGATGCCCGTCTGGTGCGTCAGCGCGTGATCGTGGGCGCCGTGGCAGTGCTATTGCTGACTTGTGTGCTGATTGCCCGCCTTTATTACCTGCAGGTTATCCAGTATGAGTACCACTCGACCCTGTCCGAGAACAATCGCGTCCACGTGCAGCCGATACCGCCCACCCGTGGGCTGATCTTCGATCGCAAGGGCGTAATCATCGCCGACAACCGGCCCAGTTTCAGTCTCAGCGTTACCCGCGAGCGGGCCGGCGACTGGAAAGCAACGCTCGATGTGATTGTCGAGGTGTTGCAGCTGACACCGGATGACCGTGCCCTGTTCGAGAAGCGCATGAGGCAGGGGCGGCGGCCGTTCGAGCCGGTGCCCATCCTCTTTGAGCTGACCGAAGAGCAGATCGCCCGAGTGGCGGTGAACCAATTTCGCCTGCCCGGCGTAGAAGTGGTGGCGCAATTGGTGCGGCACTATCCGCAGGGCGCGCACTTTGCCCACTCGGTGGGTTATGTCGGCCGCATCAATGAGAAAGAGCTGAAACAACTCGATCCGGTCAACTACAGCGGCACCCACCATATCGGCAAGACCGGGATCGAGCGTTTCTACGAAGACCAGTTGCATGGCGAGGTAGGTTACGAGGAGGTCGAAACCAACGCGCGCGGCCGCGTGCTGCGCGTACTCAAGCGCACCGACCCGAAACCCGGCAAGGACCTGGTGCTGACCCTCGACGTGCGTCTGCAGGAGGCCGCCGAGCAGGCCCTGGCGGGGCGTCGTGGTGCCATCGTCGCCATCGAGCCGTCCAGCGGCGACGTACTGGCGATGGTCAGTCAGCCGAGCTTCGACCCTAACCCGTTCGTCACCGGCATCAGCTTCAAGGCTTACGCCGAGCTGCGCGATTCCATTGACAGACCCTTGTACAACCGCGTGTTGCGGGGCCTGTACCCGCCAGGTTCGACCATCAAGCCGATGGTGGCGGTCTCCGGCCTGGACTCGGGGGTGGTGACGCCGGCTTCGCGCGTCTTCGATCCGGGCTTCTACCAACTGCCGAACTACGAGCACAAATACCGCAACTGGAACCGTTCCGGTGATGGCTGGGTGAACATGGAAACCGCGATAATGCGGTCAAATGACACCTATTTCTACGATCTTGCCCATAAAATGGGGATTGATCGTCTGCACGATTACATGAGTCGCTTCGGTTTTGGCCAGCGCGTGGCGCTGGATATGTTCGAAGAGTCCGCGGGCCTGATGCCCTCCCGCGACTGGAAGCGCGCCCGCTACCGCCAGGCCTGGTATCCGGGGGAAACGCTGATCCTCGGTATCGGTCAGGGGTACATGCAGGCGACTCCGCTGCAACTGGCTCAGGCGGTGGCGCTGATGGCCAACCGCGGCAAGTGGATCCGCCCGCACCTGGCCAAGACCATCGAAGGCCAACGGCCGCTGGATCCCAATCCGATGCCGGACATCATCTTGCGTGACCCGAAGTTCTGGGATGCCGGGCGTATTGGCATGGAGCAGGTAGTACATGGTGCCCGCGGCACGGCGCATAAGGTCGGCGCTGCGTCCGTCTACCGCATCGCCGGCAAATCCGGCACCGCGCAAGTGGTAGCGATCAAGCAGGGCGAGAAGTACGACCGCTCCAAGGTCCAGGAACGGCATCGCGACCATGCCCTTTTCGTCGCCTTCGCCCCGGCCGAAGACCCGAAGATAGCCGTTGCGGTAATGGTGGAGAACGGCGAGTCCGGCTCGGGCGTTGCCGCACCTGTGGTCAAGCAGGTCATGGATGCCTGGCTCCTCGGTGAGGACGGCCAGCTGAAACCCGAGTTCCGCCCGCCGCAACCGCTGGCGGACCAGCAGAGCGCCATTCGATGAACAGCAACTTCGACCGAACCATCTCCCAGGAGGACGTGCTCAAGCGCCGAGCCACCCTGCTGCAGCGCCTGCACATCGATGGCTGGCTGCTGCTGATTATCCTGATGCTGGCGGCCGGTAGCCTGTTCGTCCTCTATTCGGCGAGCGGCAAGCACTGGGATCTGTTGATGAAACAGGCGAGTTCCTTTGGCCTGGGGATCGGCGCAATGATCGTCATCGCCCAGTTCGAGCCGCGCTTCATGGCGCGCTGGGTGCCGCTGGCATACGTGATCGGGGTGGCCCTGCTGGTAGCGGTGGAGGTCATGGGCCACACGGCCATGGGCGCTACCCGCTGGATCAATATTCCCGGGGTGATCCGATTCCAGCCCTCGGAGTTCATGAAGATCATCATGCCGGCGACCATCGCCTGGTACCTGTCTCGACATAACCTGCCGCCCAAGCTCAAGCACATCACCGTCAGCCTGGTGCTGATCCTGGTGCCTTTCGTGCTGATCCTGAAGCAGCCGGACCTCGGCACCTCTCTGCTGATCCTCGCTTCCGGCGCGTTTGTGCTGTTCATGGCCGGCCTGCAGTGGCGCTGGGTCTTCGGCGCGGTGGCGGCGGTGGTGCCTGTGGCGGTCGCCATGTGGTACTTCGTGTTGCACGACTACCAGAAGCAGCGGGTGCTGACTTTCCTCGATCCTGAGAGCGACCCGCTGGGTACCGGCTGGAACATCATTCAGTCCAAGGCAGCCATCGGCTCGGGTGGGGTATTTGGCAAAGGCTGGCTGCTGGGCACCCAGTCGCACCTGGATTTTTTGCCCGAAAGCCACACGGACTTTATCATTGCGGTCCTCGGCGAAGAGTTCGGCCTGGTGGGTGCCTGCCTGCTGCTGCTGGTCTATCTGCTCCTGATCGGCCGCGGCCTGGTGATTACCGCCCAGGCCCAGACTCTGTTCGGCAAGCTGCTGGCGGGCAGTCTGACCATGACCTTCTTCGTATACGTGTTCGTCAACATCGGCATGGTCAGTGGACTGTTGCCGGTCGTAGGGGTACCCCTTCCCTTCATTAGCTACGGCGGAACCCATCTGGTGACGCTGCTGTCAGGGTTTGGGGTGTTGATGGCGATCCATACCCATCGCAAATGGATCGCCCAGGTTTGAATCGAGTGAATGATTTGAAAGCACTGCGCAAGTTGATGCAGTTTGGGGCCACCGGGGTGGCCTTGGTCGGACTGCTGGGGGCAGCCGCACCGGCACTTTCCGGGGACTACGAGGGTTCGCCGCAGGTGGCCGAGTTTGTCGCCGAGATGACTCGCGACTACGGCTTTGCCGGAGAGCAACTGGTGGACCTGTTCCGTGAGGTGAATCGCAAACAGTCGATTCTCGATGCCATCTCCCGGCCCGCGGAACGCGTCAAGCCGTGGAAGGAGTACCGGCCGATCTTCATCACCCCGGCGCGTATTCAGAAAGGCGTGTCCTTCTGGAACGAGCACGCCGAGGCGCTGGCTCGCGCCGAGAAGGAATATGGCGTACCGGCCCAGGTGATCGTCGCGATCATCGGCGTCGAGACCTTCTATGGTGGGAATACCGGCAACTTCCGCGTAATCGACGCCCTGTCTACCCTGGGCTTTGACTACCCTCCGCGTGCCGATTTCTTCCGCAAGCAGCTGAAGGAGTTCCTCTTGCTGGCGCGCGAGGAGCAGGTCGATCCACTGATGCTCAAGGGCTCTTACGCCGGGGCCATGGGGCTGCCTCAGTTCATGCCGAGCAGCTTCCGCGCCTACGCTGTGGACTTCGACGGCGACGGCCATATCGACATCTGGACAAATCCGGTGGACGCCATCGGCAGCGTCGCCAGCTACTTCAAGCGCCATGGCTGGACAGCCGGTGGCCCGGTAGTCAGCCGTGCCCAGGTTCGTGGTGATCGAATCGACGAAGGGTTGACCCAGGGACTGGACCCGGTGAAGAACGTCGGCGATCTTAGGACGGTGGGCTGGGCAAGCAGCAGCGCACTGCGCGATGATGTGCCGGTGACGGCCTTCAGGCTCGAGGGGGATGAAGGAGCGGAGTACTGGATGGGATTGCCGAACTTCTACGTCATTACCCGCTACAATCGCAGCGTGATGTACGCAATGGCAGTGCATCAGCTTTCCGAATTGCTGGTCAACGCAAGGGGCGGGCGTTAACCGATGCCACAACCGATAAGAGTCGCCGTTTACGGCGCCGTAGCATTGTTGCTGGCCAGTTGCTCGAGCAGTCGTGCACCCGAGCCGGTCCAACCCGGCGGCCCGATCTCCGGCCCCGGTGAGTATTCGCGTCCGCACCGGGATGGCGCGCCTTGGTGGGACGTCGACGTCTCGCGCATTCCCGATGCCGTCCCCATGCCGCACTATGGCTCGTTCAAGGCCAACCCTTACACAGTACTTGGCAAGACCTACTACCCGATGAGCGACGCGCGTCGCTATCAGGCGGTGGGCACGGCCTCCTGGTACGGCACCAAGTTCCACGGCCAGGCCACGGCTAACGGCGAGGCATATGACCTCTATGGCATGACCGCTGCACACAAGACCCTGCCGCTGCCCAGCTACGTGCGGGTTACCAACCTGGATAACGGTCGCACGGTGATCCTGCGGGTCAACGACCGCGGCCCATTCTACTCCGACCGCATCATCGATCTGTCCTTCGCCGCGGCGAAAAAGCTCGGTTACGCCGAATCGGGTACCGCCCGGGTCAAGGTGGAAGGTATTGACCCTCACGAGTGGTGGGCCGCTCAGGGCCGTCCGGTGCCGATGGTCCTCGCGCAGCCGAAGAAGGTTGCCCAGCCACAGCCGCAAGCCAAACCCCAGCCGGCCGTCCAGGTGGCCAGCGCGCCGATCGAACAGTACACCCCGCCGCCGCAGCAACACGCTGCCGCGGTTCTGCCCGTGCAGATCGACGCAAAAAAAAACGATTCACTCGCAGCGTCTGGCCTGTATCTCCAGGTGGGCGCCTTCGCCAATCCGGACGCTGCGGAGCTTCTCAAGGCCAAGCTGAGCGGGGCGGTGAGTGCGCCGGTCTTCATCAGCTCGGTCGTGCGCAATCAGCAGATACTGCACCGGGTACGCCTGGGACCGATCGGAACACAGGGTGAGGCCCAGCAGCTGCAAGACAGTCTGCGCCTGGCCAATCTCGGCCAACCTACCCTGGTGAAGCCGGACTGACGGCTTCCTCAATTAGCCTGCAAGGGCCTGTTAGACCATTAGCTACTTCTTAGAGAGACGGATGAACATCTTCAGCTTCGCCAAACGCCTATTACTGCCCGCAGCCCTGCTCATCGTCGCGCCGGCCTCCATGGCGACCCAGCAGATCGTCCCGTCGCCGCCCCAGTTGGCCGCCAAGTCCTATGTGCTGATGGACGCCCAGAGCGGCCAGGTGCTGGTCGAAAACAACGGTGACCAGCGTCTGCCGCCGGCCAGCCTGACCAAGCTGATGACCGCTTACATCGCCACCCTGGAAATTCGCAAGGGCCAGATCGGCGAGAACGATCCGGTCACCATCAGTGAGCACGCCTGGCGTACCGGTGGTTCGCGCATGTTCGTCCAGGTCAATACTCAGGTGTCCCTGAGCGACCTGCTGCACGGCATCATCATCCAGTCGGGCAACGACGCCAGCGTGGCCGTGGCCGAGCACATCGCCGGCAGTGAAGACGCCTTTGCCGACATGATGAACACCACTGCCGAGAAGCTCGGCATGACCAACAGCCACTTCATGAATGCTACCGGCCTGCCCAACCCGGAGCACTACTCCACCTCTCATGACATGGCGACCCTGGCCCGCGCGATCATCTACGAAGACCCGGCCCACTACGCCATCTACTCCCAGAAGGAGTTCTTCTGGAACAACATCAAGCAGCCCAACCGCAATTTGCTGCTGTGGCGAGACAAGACCGTCGACGGCTTGAAGACCGGCCACACCGACGAAGCCGGCTACTGCCTGGTGGCTTCCGCTGTGCGTGACAACATGCGCCTGATCGCCGTGGTGTTCGGTACCAACAGCGAGCAGGCCCGTGCCGCCGAGACCCAGAAACTGCTGACCTACGGCTTCCGTTTCTTCGAAACCCAGACCTTCTATCAGAAGGGCGCCGAGCTGGCGAAAGCCCAGGTGTGGAAGGGCGCTACCCGCGAGGCCAAGGCGGGCCTGGCCCAGGACCTGACCCTGACCCTGCCGAGGGGCCAGGCCAAGAAGCTGCAGGCCAGCATGACCTTGAATCCGCAGCTGATCGCCCCCATCAAGCAGGGTGACGTGATCGGCAAGGTGGAGGTCAAGCTGGAAGACCAGGTAGTCCACAGCGCCGACCTGATCGCCCTCGAGACCGTTGAGGAAGGTGGTTTCTTCCGCCGCCTGTGGGATAGCATCCGCCTGTTCTTCTTCGGCCTGTTCAATTGACCTACTGAGCCGACGCCTCGTGCCTTACCAAGCCCGGGGCGTCCGCATCGCGGATCACGAGTCCGCCGCCGCCATGACCGACACTCCTGACGTACAACCTCCAAAAATCGAGTTCCCCTGCGAGCGTTACCCCATCAAGGTAATCGGCGATTCAGGCGAAGGCTTTGCCGACCTGGTGATCGAGGTCATCCAGCGCCACGCTCCTGATCTCGACTCCACCACCCTGGTGGTGCGAGACAGCCGCAATGGTCGTTTCCTCTCGGTACAGGTGCTGATCACCGCCACCGGCGTCGACCAGTTGCAGGCGATCCACGTCGACCTGCGTGCCACCGGTCGTGTGCACATGGTGCTCTAGTGGCATCTGCCGAACTTGTCGTGCGCCATCTGGGGCTGGTGGACTATCTGCCGACCCTCGAAGCGATGCGACGTCTGACCGCCGAGCGCGACGAACGGACACCTGACGAAATCTGGCTGCTGCAGCACCCCCGGGTATTTACTCAGGGTCAGGCTGGCAAGGCCGAACATCTGCTCGCACCAGGAGACATCCCGGTGGTGCAGGTTGATCGCGGCGGCCAAGTCACCTACCACGGCCCCGGTCAACTGGTGGCCTACCTGATGCTTGACCTGCGCCGGCTCGGGCTGGGCGTACGTGAGCTGGTCACGGCCATGGAGCAGAGCCTGGTCGATATCCTGGCGACCTATGGCGTCGAAGCCGCGCCCAAGGCGGATGCACCCGGTGTCTATGTCGCCGGCGACAAGATCGCCTCGCTGGGGCTGAGGGTCAGCCGTGGCTGCTCCTTCCACGGCCTGGCGCTCAATGTGGACATGGACATGTCGCCCTTCTGGCGGATCAATCCCTGCGGCTACGCCGGGTTGAAGATGGTGCAGCTCAAGGACTTGCTTGAGACGCCACCACCATTCGACGAGGTGGCTCAGCACCTGGAGCGTGCTCTACGCCAGCGGCTGGGCTACGCCAGCTAGGCTGTGCGAGGCGTCTCGAACACGCGGAAATGAAACGGGCCCCCCCCAATGGGGGGGGGGGGGGGGGTTTTTTTGGTGTTGGTTTGGGCC
>NZ_JASATC010000058.1:0-28782 GCF_038440135.1 Pseudomonas sp. OTU5201
AAGCATTGCTTCCGGTGGCGATGAACGCATGAGCGCGAAGCGATCAGGCCGGGGCGCGGGGGTGAGGGTTGTATCCGGCTGGCGCGGAAGCCTAGAGGGCCCGCGCAAGAAGGCTTCACTCAACGTTGCAACAGCTAACGCAGACATAGCCAATGAATTCGCCCCTACAAACTTTTGGTAGCGCGGAGCGAAACCCAACTTGGCGAACCACAGGCTTGCACTGAAAAACCCTCTCCCTTCAGGGAGAGGGGTGGAGAGCGGGCAGCCCTAGATCGTCCGCTTGAACTGATGCCAGCGGTGCAGCCAGGAGACTATCCAGTGCGGTGAAGCTGAACCCGTTCCGGCCAGTCGTAGCTGCGGATGATGGTTGATGACCCGGTCGAGAATGGATTCCTGTTCCGGCTCCACATCCACGAAGAAGATGTGTTCACCTTCCTTGACCTTCTCTTTCAGGTTGCGGAAGTGGGCGTTGGGTACCTGGATACCAAAGAAACCGCCTTCCCAGATGCAGAACCCAAGCACCACCACGGCAAGAAACGCGAACGGCACCCAGCCCGCTGGCGTGTCCGTCCAGCCTGCCAGCCAGGCAACCAGCAGGATCAGCGCGGCCAGCGGCACACCGATCACCGCCCCGATCTCACTCGAGTGGACGACGTCCTGCTTCATGAAGGAATTCACGTCATGGAGATGGTGTTGTTCGACATCGGCATCCTTGTCGCTCAGTACGTGGATCTGTTCCGTATTGATGCCACTGGCCTCAAGCTCGGACTCAAGGGTTTCCAGATCGTCGAGGTTGTCACTGATGTAGTAATGCCGATTCATGCCGCACCTCCGGGTTCTTGTTCGAAGTGGTCTGCCATCTCCCGCAATTGATCGCGTTATTCCGGTTGGTTATCTACGAAACATCATTGGAGCTTGATGGTTCTTTCACTTGAAAATTATAGCATTCGTGTTCTTGGGCAATCCCTGAAGCCCTTGTGACACGCGGCTTAGGGCGATGGATGACGTAGTCCGCTGATGAGGCTTGTCTAAACTGGTGATTGAACATCAGGTGTGGCAACGCCCACGTCAGGAGGTTGCTAGATGAATACCTTGACCATCAAAAGCTGGTGCAAGCCCGAGGGTGCGGAAAAGTCGATCCCGATGGGGGATCTGCATTTCCACGTCAATGACGCCGACCATCTGCGGCTGGAGGAAGCGGAAGAACGCCTGCAGCAAACCCATGAGCGGGAAATGATGATCGCCGCCGATATGGAACACATGGAATTGATCACGCCCAGCGAATGCGGTTCGCTGTCCGATCTGCAGTTCCGTGTCTATCTCAGCAGGGACGACGAGCGCGGCCAGTTCCACCTGGTGGGCCACCGTGAAAGCGATGGCAGCCTGGTGTACACCAACTCGGTGATGATCGATCAGTTGGGCTAGCCCCCGAAGGTTAAGCGCCAGACTCCGGGCCATCCTGCTCCAGCGCAGAACGTTGTTCGACCCATGCAAGATCAAGGCGGGGGTGAAGTGTCATCACCTCCGTCTTGCCATTCAGGGCAGGCGCCGAAATGGCGCGGGCCTACCTGTAAAGCATCGTGCGTCAGCGAGCGTTGAGGACTACTAGCAGCCGCTCCAGTCCCTGTGCAACTTGCACTCCGCAGGATGTGGTGGAGCAACGCGATACCCATCAGTACAAGCCCAGCGGGTGCTCAGTCCTTCGCCACCACCAGTTCCCATACAGGCAACGCCGATGCCGCCGAGAGCGGCATGCACCCACGCATCGGTGTCGTTGCACCTCTGGCGCTTATGTATTTCTCTGTGTCCGCCCCGGACTTGCACATGCAGGCTTGCAGAACCTCGATACGCCGACACATTCGCGGTACACGGCGTGAATAGGGTGGAGCTTCCAATCCCACCCATTCGAGAGGTCACAGTCATGTGGCACGTACGTTTTCTCACCACCACTGCAGCACTGGTCCTTTTCGCAGGTCTCGCCCACGCTGAAGACAAGGCCAGCCCCCCAAGCTGGCAGAATGGCATCCACCGCACCGATCTTTCGCGCCACGATCTGGAAGTTCCTGGCTACGAAGCCATTCAGGTTCGGGTGGACTTCGAGCCGGGCGTCGTGTCCCCGCGGCACTCGCATCCGGGGGCGGAGGTGGCCTATGTCATCTCGGGCACCTTCGAGTATCGACTGGAAGGTCGTGCGCCTATCGTTCTCAAGGCCGGTGAATCCCTCTTCATCCCGGCCGGCACCCCGCACGTCGCGACGAACATCGGCAAGGTGGATGCGTCGGAGCTGGCGACCTACATCGTGAACAAGGAAAAGCCGCTGCTGAAACTGGAAGAGTGACCGAGAACCTCGCCGCGCCATTCGTGGCGCGGCATGCTGGCAGCGACTGCTTCAGGCGCCCCGCTTGCGCAGATCGACGAACAGCGCCTCGACCTTCTCCCGCGCCCAGGGCGTCTTGCGCAGGAAGGTGAGGCTGGACTTGATGCTGGGGTCGCTCTTGAAACAGCGGATATCGATGCGCTTGGCCAAACCGTCCCAGCCGTAATGGTCGACCAGTTCGTTCAGCAGCTTTTCCAGGGTGATGCCGTGGAGGGGGTTGTTCGGTGTCTGGGTCATGGCGGTATTGATGTGATGGCAGGGCGAAGGCGGGCACTATGTGCGTTTCGGGCTGAAAGTAGAAGCCATTCCGAACTCGACCATGCGCCACAGCGACGCCTTCCCCCTCCTGCGGGAGGGCGGAAGGCATGCCGCATTCAGAGGGTGTAGACGAACTCCGGAGCAGGGCGCTGGCCTAGCCATTCCCGCAGCAACGCCGTGGTGCGCTCGGGTTCCTCCAGCGGCGGCAAATGCCCGCATTGCGGCAGGATTTCCAGTCGCGAACCGGCAATTCGTTCATGCATCAGATGGGCTTCGGCGACGGGTGTGAGCTGGTCTTCGGCACCCACCACGATCATCGTGGGGATGCGGATGTCCTCAAGCAGGGGCACTGAGTCGGGGCGGTCGATGATCGCTTGTTGCTGGCGGATGAAGCCTTCCTTGCCCACCGCAGCCGCCATCTGCTGCACGGTGGCGGAAACCTCGGAGTCGAGCCAGCGCGAATGGATCAGGCGCGGCATCAATTGTGGGCTGACGCCGATGAAACGTCCGCGATTGGCCAGTTCCAGCAGTCCCTGGCGAGTGGCCGCGCGCTCTGCGGAGTCGAGGCTTGCCATGGTATCGAACAGGGCCAGGCGCGACACACGCTCAGGGGCCTGGCGCAGGATTTCGAAGGCCACGTAACCGCCCATGGAGAGCGCCGCCAGGGCGAATTGGGGCGGTGACTCGTCCAGCACGCGGTGGGCCATGGCAGTGATGCTGTTGTCTCGTGTCAGGTCGGCGATCTTTACGTTCGCCTCGTCGGACAGCGCATCTGCCTGGTGCGCCCAGAGGCGATGGTCATTGAGCAGGCCCGGGAGCAGGACCAGGGAGGTTTGGATTTCATCCATAGGGCGGGGCACTTGTACGAATAGGAACGGTGATCGGAGCGGTGCCGGAGCACCCTGTTCGGCAACATGGATCAGGCTTTGCGATGGATCATGTCCACCCACAAATCCTGGCCGCAGCGCATTTCACTCACGTGAACGGCGAATTCTAGACGCTCTGCGCTTCGGATTGGCTCCGGGTGAAAGGATGCCGGGTGGATTTCGGGCGGCATTCGGCCAATCACCGCCTGCGACTGCTGACGTATCCCTTTGTATCCGATCCTCGTCCTCGCTGACTCGCTTACAAATGCGCCTTTTCACGGATACGCCGCGGATACACGGCAGCGGCCTAATAGCCGCACCCCAACGAGGTTAGCCCTGGCGCCTCGCTCCAGGGTTACTACGCCCTTGCGGCATGACCTGCGCGGCCTGGCCGCTACGCCTATCCGGAGAAACACCATGTCCCGTACCCAGATTTCAAACAAGACCCGCATTGGCCTGATCGCTGTCGCCCTGGCTGGCGGCATCAACCTGGCTTCGTCCACCGCCTTCGCTGTGGAGGCGCTGCCCCAAGGCTACCTGCTGGCCGCTGCCGACAAGGCGGGTGAAGGTAAATGTGGAGAAGGCAAGTGTGGTGCCGCCGAAGCCAGTGACAAGGGAACCCAGGCCGAAGGCAAGTGTGGCGAAGGTAAGTGTGGCGAAGGCAAATGCGGTGCCGCCGAAGCCGGCAACGCCAAAGCGGCCGAAGGCAAGTGCGGTGAAGGCAAGTGTGGCGACGCCTCCTTCGCCCGTACCGACACCGATGACGACGGCCTGGTATCGCGCAAGGAGCTCCTGACCGTGGCCCCGAACGGCGGTGCCGAATTCATTGCGATGGACACCAACAAGGACGGTTTCCTGTCCGAGGGTGAGGTCTACAAGTTCCGCAGCAACCAGTACACCTCCAACGGCAAGAAAGTCCCCACCGAGCTGTTCACCAAGATGAGCCAGGCCAAGAACTGATTCGAGGCCACTTGTCCCACCTTCCCTGTGCCCCTTGGCCAGGGAGGGCTCCACCTCACTGGAGAACTGCCATGACCACCGTTGCTTTCCCCTACGGTGCAGGCCTTGGCCTGCGTCGCGCACTGCTGCCCGAGTTGCTGGAGATGGATGCCGGTGCCGTGGACTTCCTGGAGTGCACACCCGACAACTGGATCAAGGTCGGTGGTCGCCACGGGGACGGTCTGGCGCGCCTGGCCGAGCGTTTCCCGCTGGCCTGTCACGGCCTGTCGCTGTCCCTCGGTGGCCCGGCGCCCTTGGATCGCAACCTGCTGCAGCGGACCCGCGAATTCCTCGACCAGCACAATGTCGCGTTCTTCAGCGAGCACCTGAGCTACTGCTCGGACGATGGCCAGCTCTACGACCTGTTGCCGCTGCCCTTTACCGACGAGGCGGTACGCCATGTCGCCGCGCGAATTCGCCAGACCCAGGATGCCCTGGAGCGCCGTATTGCGGTGGAGAACATTTCCTACTACGCCGCGCCCTACCAGGCGCTGCCGGAGATCGAATTCCTCTGCGCGGTACTGGAAGAAGCCGACTGCGACCTGCTGCTGGACGTCAACAACCTTTTCGTCAACTCGATCAACCACCGTTACGACGCCACGGAATACTTGGCGGCGCTGCCGGCGGAGCGGGTTGCCTACGTGCATGTGGCCGGTCATTACGACGAAGCGCCGGACCTGAAGATCGATACCCACGGCGCCACGGTGAAGGCGGATGTCTGGTCCTTGCTGGAGCAGGCCTACCAGCGTTTCGGTGCGCTGCCAACCCTGTTGGAGCGGGACTTCAACTTCCCGCCGTTGGCAGAACTGCTGACCGAGATCGAACAGATTCGTGTGCGCCAACAGGCTGTGCAGACATGGCCGGAGGTGCGCCATGCATGAGGTACTGCATGACCAATTGATGAGCATGGCGCGCTACGTGCGCGACCCGCAGCACAACGCGCCGCCGCCCGGTATCGAAGCGCGGCGGATGGCGGTTTACCGGCAGTTGTTCTTTGGCAATGTGGAGTCGCTGCTGGCCGGCGGCTTCCCCGTGCTGCGCGCCAGCCTCGGGCAAAAGCAGTGGCAGGCGCTGATCGAGTCCTTCTATGCCGATTACCGCTGCCAGACGCCCTTGTTCACCGAGATTTCCGGCGAGTTCGTCGACTATCTGGCGGAGGGCGGGGCCGATGCCCAGGGACTGCCGCCCTGGAGCGTGGAGCTGGCGCATTACGAGTGGGTGGAAGCCGCGCTGCTACTGAGCGACAGGCGCGAGCCAGCCCACGACCCGGAGGGCGACTTGCTTGACGGGGTGCCGCTGCTATCCAACCTGGCCTGGCCGTTGGCCTACCAGTGGCCGGTCAGTGAGATCGGCCCCGACTACTTACCGCATGAGGCTCCGGAGCAACCGACCCTGGTGCTGGCTCGGCGCGGAACGGACATGAACGTGCATTTCTCGCGGCTGGCGCCCCTGGCCCATGCGCTGCTCGATTCGTTGCAGGAGCGTAACTGCTCCGGCCGCGAACACTTGGAGGCACTGGCCGAGGCCATTGGCGCCAACAGCGAAACCATCCTGCCGCAGGGCCTGGCCCTGCTGGAAAACCTGCGTGCTCAGGGCGCGGTGCTCGGCACCCGTAGCTGACGTGCGTTTCGATGCCGGATCGCTCCGGCATTTCCTCACCTGTGGAGATTCAGTGATGACCGCAATTCTGGAAAAAACCCTCTATGTCGCACAGACCCGGACCACCGGCGGCCGCGATGGCCGCGGTAAGTCTTCCGATGGTGAACTGGATGTTCACCTGAGCCCGCCCGGTTCGGGACGGCCGGGGACCAACCCCGAGCAGCTCCTGGCCGTTGGCTGGTCCGCCTGTTTCATCGGGGCACTGCGTCGCGCTGGCCAGAGCCTGGCGATCCCGCTGCCGGACGACGTAGCGGTGGCGGCCGATATTGCCCTGGGCAACTCCACCGACGGTGGCTTCGCCCTGGCGGCGAAACTGACCGTGGAGCTGCCGGGATTGGCAACCGAGGACAAGGCCCGGCTGGTGGACGCAGCGCACCAGCTTTGCCCGTACTCCAAGGCCACCCGGGGGAACATCGAGGTGACCTTCGACATTCCCTGATCAGTTCCTGCCAATACGAAAATCCCGCGCGCCTGGATAGGTGCGCGGGCTTTTTATTGTCTGGTGGAACGCTTGTCTTCGACCAACGGGTCGTCGTCCGTCTCAACCTGTGCGTCTTCCGTAGGATGGGTGGAGCAACGCGATACCCATCAACTCTGCCGATGGGTTTCGCTCCGCTCAACCGCATCCTACGTACAGCCACTCGGCGCCCCCATCGTGTTACAGGTGCGAAAAAACCCGCGCATCCTTTGGAATGCGCGGGATTTGTGTTTCTGAACGGGTCAGGCTTTCCTGCGGAGCAGCAAGGCATCCAGGCTGAATTTCCCGGCGCCCTTGAGCAGCAGAGGCATTGCGGCCACCAGGTAGATCAGCGGCAGCTTGTAGTTGCCAAAGCCCTTGTCGCTGATGGAGTACCCCAGGGCGAGTTCCGACAGGCTTGACCACTGCGCCGGCCAGTGCACGGCGGCGATGGCCACCAGGGTCAAGATCATCAGCACCAGGGTGGCGAAGCGCGTACCGAGACCGAGCAGCAAGAGCACGGGGGCGATCAGCTCGGCCCACATCGACACCTGCCAGTTGACGGTGGCGGGAATCTGGTCGAAGGGGAAGGGGAACGCCGAATTGATCTGTTCGAACCAGTTTGCACCGTTCCACTTTTCCAGGCCGGATTCGAAGAATTCCCAGGCGAGGAACAGGCGCAGGGGAATGTCGGCGCTCCAGGCACCCAGGCGGTCGAGTTGCTGGCAGGCGTGCTTGAGCGGGGCGAAGGCGAGGTGGGTCACGGGCGGGCTCCTTTGAACTGAGCGCGACCGCGGGATGCTGTCGCTGCTTCTGTGCCCATGCTGGCAAGGGGGCTTGTCCCGCATGTGTCCGCTGCGGCCCGTCGTGTATCGCTGTGTACGGCGCCTCAGGCCGTGGCGCCGAGCTCCAGCTGTGCGCACAGGCCACCGCCCTCACGGTTGCGCAGGGTCAGGCGGGCGCCCAGGGCCTGGCTCAGCTGCAGGGCGATAGCCAGGCCCAGGCCTGTGCCGCCGGTGCTGCGGTTGCGCGAGCTTTCCACTCGGTAGAAGGGCTTGAATACCTCCTCCAGTTCCTCTTCGGCGATGCCCGGTCCGTTGTCCTGCACCTGTACCTGTACGGTGCCCTGTACATCGCGTTGCACAACCAGTTGGGCATCGCCGCCAAACTTCAGGGCATTGTCGATCAGGTTGCTGAGCACCCGGCGCAGGGCATGGGGGCGGGTTTCCAGTTGCATCCCGCTGCTGCCGCTCAGGCTCACTGCCTGGCCGCTGTCCTGGTAGTCGCAGACCAGGCTGTCGAGGAAGGCGTCGAGGTCGATTCGGCACAGGGCTTCGCTGGCGCCGTCCATGCTGCGCGCATAGGCCACGCCTTCGCGCACGAGGTGCTGCATCTCATTGAGGTCGCTCCACAACTTGTCTCGTTCCTGCGAGGCATCCATCTGCTCGACGCGCAGCTTCATGCGGGTAATGGGGGTTTGCAGGTCGTGGGAAATGGCCGCCAGCAGCTGCATACGTTCCTTCAGGTAGGTGCCGATACGCCCCTGCAGCGCATTGAAGGCGCGGGCGGCGTAGGCCACTTCGTCCGGACCGCGCTCGTCGAGTTCCGGGCCGGGCGCGTCGGGGTCGAGGTGGTCGACTGCCTCTGCCAGGCGAGTCAGCGGGCGAATGGCCGTGCGCACCGCCAGCCAGGTACAGACCAGAAGTAACACCAGTTGCAGGACCAGGACCACCGGCAGCCACTGGGCCACCGGGATCGGCCCGGGCGTGACATCCACCGTCAGTGGCCGACCATCGCTCAACACCAGGTGGGCCTGGAAGTGCGGGGTCGGTCCGGGAATGTTCTCGAAGCGCAGTGCGTAGCGTTGGCCTATGGCCCGTTCGATGGAGACCGCCGCCATGTGTGCCTGGTTCATGTCCATGGGCACGCCCGGCACGCCCTCATCGAGGCGATAACGGTAGTTGCGCCGTTCCAGCAGCGACAGCCAGGTGGCGCGTTCGTCCGCCGGCAGCCGGTCGATCAGCGCCACGGCGGTGCTCACGTCATATTCCAGGTTGCCCAGCATCACGTTGCGCCCGGTCTGGTAGCGCTCGTAGAACTGCGAGGCGAAGGACAGTCCGTAGGCCAGTAACAGGCCGCTGAGAAAGATCAGCGCCAGGCGCGCCGCCAGGGTGCGCGGCCAGTGGGGCAGGCTCATCACGCGGTCGGCTCGATCAGTTGCACGGGCAGTGCGAAGACATAGCCTTCACTGCGCACCGTCTTGATGCAGGCCGGCTCGCGGGCATCGTCCTGCAGGCGCTGGCGCAGGCGGCTCACCAGCAGGTCGATGGAACGGTCGAAGACATCCGCTTCGCGGCCCTGGGTCAGGTTGAGCAGTTGCTCGCGGCTGAGCACGCGCTGGGGGTGGTCGAGAAAGACCCGCAGCAGGCGGTATTCGGCGCCGCTCAGGGCCACCAGCGTACCTTCTGCGTCCAGTAGGTGGCGCTGGGTGGTATCCAGGCGCCATTTGCCGAAACCGATCAGCCGGCTGCTTTCGCTGATCTGCAGGTTCGGCGGCAGCATGCGGGTACGGCGCAGCACAGCGTTGATCCGCGCCAGCAGCTCGCGGGCGGAGAAGGGTTTGGTCAGGTAGTCGTCGGCGCCCATTTCCAGACCGATGATGCGATCGGTCTCCTCGTTGCGCGCGGTCAGCATCAGCACCGGCGTCGCCTTGTGCTTGCTGACGCGCAGTTCGCGACACAGGCGCAGGCCATCGTCGCCGGGCATCATGATGTCAAGGACGATCAGGTCGACCGCGTTGCCCTCGAGGAAGGTACGCATCTGCCGACCATCCGCCGCCAGGCTGACGCGCAAGCCGCTCTTCTTCAGGTAGTTGCCAACCAGCTCGCGGATTTCCCGGTCGTCGTCAACGACGAGGATGTGATCGACATGGTCCATGAAAAAACCTCGCTGATGGCTATTCGACGCCTAGTGTATCGGGCCTTTCCGCGCTTGCCCGCTGTCCTTTGTATTTCACTGTATCCAGCGTCGCACCGATACCTGTGCTTGCAAAAAGGGCCTGCGTATCCCTTTGTATCCGCAGCCCTCGCTGATACCTGACAGCGCAATCCCGAGCGACGCTGGACACATCGGCGATACCTCCCACCGATGAAATGGGTACCCAGCGGATGACTGGTTACATCCGCCCCCATTACTCAATTGGTCGGGAGATCAGCATGAAACTCGCATCCCTGGGCACCGCTTTTTTGCTGGCTGCCACTTTCAACATTGTCAGTCTTGCGGCGCACGCCGCCGAGCGCGTCGCTCCAGAGCCATATCGCTACGGTATGCATCTGGATATCAACAAAGTCGTGTCGCTGCGCGAGGCGCCATCCGCTCTCTGCCAGGTGGTCGATGCGCGCATGGACTACCTGGACTCCAAGGGCCGGCTGCAGAGCCTGGAGTACCGCAAGCATTCCAATGCCTGCGGCAATGAAAACTGACACGCGACTCCCGATCCTGCGCCAGCCCGGTGACTGCCGGGCGCCAATGCTACCGAGGTGCCTATGCTGCTCGTTGCCTTTATTGGTGGGGTGCTGACCCTGTTCAGCCCCTGCGTGCTTCCTGTTCTGCCCTTGTTGTTTTCCCGTGCCGGCGGTCCAGCCTGGTCGCCGTTACTGACGCTGGCTGGCCTGGCTTCCGGTTTCGCCGTACTGGCCAGCTTGGCGGTGGTTTCCAGTGAATGGGTCATCGACGCCAGCCAATGGGGACGCTACGTTGCCCTGGTGTTGCTGGCTGCCTCTGCGGCGGCCTTGCTTTCCACGCGAGTCGGCACCTGGCTGTCGCGCCCCTGGCTATGGCTGGGCGATCGGCTGCAAGGCGATGCCCGCAGCTTGCCGCCAGTGCTTTCGGCCTGGCTGATGGGCTTTGCCGCCGGTCTGCTCTGGGCGCCCTGCGCCGGCCCCATCCTGGGCCTGATCCTGTCCGGTGCCATGCTCAACGGGGCCAGTGCCTCCACCAGCCTGCTGCTGCTCAGCTACGGCCTTGGCGGCGCCCTGGCGATGGGAGGGCTGATCTTCGTTGGGCGTGGAGTGTTCCAGCGGACGAAGCTGTCGCTGGGTGCTGTGGAGTGGCTGCGTCGCGGTGCTGGTGCCGTGGCTTTGTTGGCGGTGGTCGGCATTGCCAGTGGCACCAGCGACCAGCTTTCCGGAGTGGGGTCCTCACGGCTGGCGGCCGAGCTCGAACGCAAGGTGATCGACGGCGTGCCTGCCGTACTGGAAAGCCTGGTGGGCAGCGCACGGGCCGACAGCATCGAGCAGTTGCCGGACCTGGGCGCGATGCCGTCGCTTCAAGGTGCGACCCAGTGGCTCAACGGCCCGCCGCTCAGCAACGAACAATTGCTCGGCAAGGTGGTGCTGGTGGACTTCTGGACCTTCGACTGCATCAACTGCCGGAACAGCCTGCCCTATGTGAACCAGTGGGCCGCGCGCTACGCCGACAAGGGACTGGTGGTGATTGGTGTGCACACACCCGAATACCCCTTCGAACGGAAAATCGACAACGTTCGCGAGGCAATCGATCGCCTGGGCGTCAAGCATCCGGTGGCCGTCGACAACCAGTACCGCATCTGGAACGCGTTCACCAACCAGTACTGGCCGGCACATTACTTCATCGACGCCAACGGACGGGTACGTCACCTGCACATCGGTGAGGGGGATTACGAAGGCCAGGAAGCGATCATCCAGAAGCTTCTGCAGGAGCGAGCGGACGCGGGGAAGGCCGCGAGCTGATCCACTCCAGTCGCGCGCGGCTGATGGAGGCGCCGTGCAACACCTGGTGATGAAGGGGTTTTGGAAGGATCTGTCCGAGATGGTAGGTTCTTCCACCCCCTCCATGACCGAAGGACGACATCCATGCGCCCGACAGGAATGTGCCGCGCACAGATTTTCTCGCTCGCCCTTGCGGCTTCACTCTGCGGCCAGACGATGGCGCAGGACGCGCCGGAGGCCATCGACGCCAGCGTGGAACAAGCCGCCCGCCAGGTGATGCAGCAGTACGGCATTCCGGGCCTGGCCATCGGCGTCATCGCCCACGGCGAGCGGCGCTTCTACAACTACGGCGTGACATCCAAGGCCACCCGGCAGGCCGTCACCGGCGACACGCTGTTCGAGGTCGGCTCCATCAGCAAGACCTTGACCGTGACGCTCGCCACTTATGCCGCGGCCGAAGGCAAGTTGTCGTTCACCGACAACCCGAGCCGCTACCTGCCAGCGCTCAAGGGCAGCCAGCTGGAGCAGGTGACGCTGGTCAATCTCGCCACCCACACCGCCGGTGGCTTTCCGTTGCAATTGCCCGATGAAGTCCGCAATGAAGGCCAGTTGATGGACTATTACAACGCCTGGCAGCCGCAGTTCGCCCCGGGCACCCACCGGACGTATGCCAACCCGAGCATCGGACTGTTGGGGGTGGTTGCCGCCAGGAGCCTGGGCGTGCCCTACGCCCAGGCGATGGAGCGCGACCTGCTGCCGAAGCTCGGCATGGGCAACACCTGGATCGACGTGCCTGCCAGTGCGATGCCGCGTTACGCGCAGGGCTACGACAAGGAAGATGCCCCGGTGCGGGTGAATCCGGCGATGCTGGCGGCGGAGGCTTATGGGGTGAAGACCAGCAGCAAGGACCTGCTGCATTTCGTCGAAGCCAATCTGGGCCTGGCAGCGATGGAAGATGCTTCCTTGCAGCAGGCGATCGACGCCACCCGCACCGGTTACTACAGGTTGGGTGCCATGACCCAGGCCCTGATCTGGGAGCAGTACGACTACCCGGTGGCCCTGCACACGCTGCTGGAAGGCAATGCCAGCCGGATGGCCCTTGAAAGCCATGCCGTCACGGCCATTACGCCGCCCCTGGCGCCGCAACAGGCCGTCTGGGTCAACAAGACCGGCTCGACCAATGGCTTCGGCGCCTACGTGGCCTTCGTGCCGGAGAAGAAATTCGGCATCGTACTGTTGGCCAACAAGAACTACCCGAACGAGGAAAGGGTGAAACTGGCTTACCGCATCCTCGGTGAGCTGGACGCGCATCAGTAGGCTGGGTAGAGGAACGAAACCCAACGGGCGGGGCTGCCGCCCCCGGGGAAGTCCAGCGTGGACGATTGATGGGGTTCTGGCCGGACTGCGCGTTGGGCTTCGCGGTGCTCAGCCACAACTCCGCGTGGCCTGCGGGTTTCTGTTTGGCTATGTCTGCGTTAGCTGTTGCGAGAGATTGACCATAGGGCCAAGTGCTTTGTAGGAGCTGGCTTGCCAGCGAAACGGGGCCATTCGCTGGCAAGCCAGCTCCTACAGGCAATGCGGCTGCCAGACATAGCCTTCTGTTTCGCCCTCCCGGCCTCCTGAAGGGGTATTTTGCGCGGTTTCAGATTCTCTGCCCGGGATCAGCTCGGTTCAGGCGTCAGGACTGTCTGTCGCTCGCCGGAGCGAGTCACCCCTCGCCCGCTTGCGGGAGAGGGGCGGGGGAGAGGGCAACATCCAGCAGCTGGGAGCCAGGAGTGTCAGTGTCTTCCCCGCTAATCCGTGAAGAACCTTCTTCATGCCTTCAGGCGATTACCATTTGCCGGTGCTCATGCCGCCGTCCACGGCCAGCACGACGCCGGTGGTGAAGTCGGCCTTGGCCAGGTACAGCACGGCATCGGCGATTTCCTGAACGGTGCCCACACGGCCGGACGGCGCCAGGTTGTTGAGGAAGTCGCGGGCGGCCGGGTCGTGCATCGGGGTGTCGATGATGCCAGGGGCGACCGCGTTCACCTGAATGTTATGCGGCGACAGTTCCAGGGCCAGGGCCCGGGTCAGTTGGTTGACGCCACCCTTGATCAGCACCGGCAGGGCAGCGGGTACATTGATGTTCGGCTGCAGGGCCACCGCTGCTGAGATGTTCACGATGTGCCCGCCACCCTGTAGCTGCATGTGTGCGGCGGCTACCTGGGAGGTGTAGACCACGCCCTTGAGGTTGGTATCCAGCAGGTTTTCCAGGTCTTCCGGGGTGTAGTCGACGAAGGGTTTCGGTAAGAAGAAGCCGGCGTTGTTGACCAGCACTTCGACACTACCAAAGGCTTCGATTGCCGCGGCGAAGGCCTTGCGAGCGGTAGCCGGATCGGCCACGTCACCGGCGACGCCAATGAAGCTGGCGGGATTGCCCAGGCTGGCGGCGGCTTCCTGCAGGCGCTCGACGGAACGGGCGGTACCGACGACGTTGTAACCGTTGTCGATGAAGGCCTTGGCTAGGCCGAGGCCAATGCCGCTGGATGCGCCGGTGATGATTGCGGTTTTCTTGCTCATGGGGTGTTCCTCGCGGAGATAGTCAGGGGCTTCTTTCAGCGGATCAGGGAAGTTCACCGCTGGTGAGGAGGACTATATTCATGCGCTCGATGTCGAAAAATCCGCTTTGCCTTGTTTCAGTTGATACCTGATGTAATCAATCCGGTGTGGTTGAACGCGTAGCGCTAGCGGGGGGAATAGCATCAGCTGACCGATTTGTACGGCCCTGTATCCAGAGGGCAGGCGGCTACACGAGCATGCAAAGCCGCGATGGGGTGACACATGCGGGGCATCAACGCCGTCGAGACTGAGCACGACCATCGCTGTTTCGGTGGTCAAGCACGATGCCTTCTACCTCGGCGAGATGAAATCGATGAAAACCCTGAAAAGCGTCCTGAGTTCCATAGCCTTCTCCCTGGCCGGCGTTGCCGTCCACACCAATGCCGCTACCGAGAATCACCGCAATTCGAGCGGCGTCTGCTTTCAACTGACTCCGCTCGGCAGCCGGAAGGCATTGCCGGAATCGGACCGGGGTGATTACGCCAGTGGTCCGCTCGAGGTTTCAGTCCAGCGCGCGCAGGGCTGACGTCGGAGCCTCGCGAGGGCCCCATAGCACCGCAACGACTGATATCAGGTATGCCTGACCGGCTTGAGGAATGCCCTCGTGGGGAGGGCCACCCGGCGGACGCCGGGTGGGGGAGGGAGGCGGGGAGGTCACCCAGGTTGGTTCTTTCGGTACTCGGTGGTGGTCATTCCCGCGTAGCCCCAGTTATCGGTGTCCACCTCCTCGATGACGATGTGCGTGAGATCAGGACGTTTGCCCAGCACGCGCTGCAGGGTGTCGGTGATTTCCGCGATGACCTGGGCCTTTTGCTCCCGGGTAACCCCATCACGAGTGATACGAACGCTAACGAACGGCATCTGGAACCTCCTTGGAGGGTTGGATTGGTGAAACCAGGGCAGGAGAACGACTCCGCCCCGAGTTCGGTACGCCGCCACCGGCCCATTCGCCTGCGGGGCTCCACTCAGTCCGACGCCAAACGGAAAGCGCCGGCAGCGGCTGTTTGGAACGAACTATATTTGTGTCTGTTTGCGCGATAAATGTAGGCTCGGATACTTCAGTTGATACCCGGTGTAATGAATCGTGAAGCGCCACTTTGATGACATCCAACTTGGCAGCATCGAGCTCTTCTGTCTTGCAGCAGAAGAGGGCAGCTTCACGGCCGCGGCGCTCGCTGCAGGGGTTACGCCAGCGGCCGTGAGCCGTTCGATTTCTAGGCTGGAAGAGCGCCTGGGAACGCGTCTGTTCATGAGGACGACGCGCAGTATTCGCCTTACTGAGAGTGGCCGCGCCTACTTCGAGCAGTGCCGGCAGGCGCTGACCCAACTGGTGGAAGCCGAGCGCGAAGTGATGGGCAAGCAGCTCGAACCGGCCGGTGAGCTGCGAATCAGCATTCCCACGACCTATGGCCACCACCGCATCCTCCCCCTGCTGTCGCGCTTCAGGGAGCGCCATCCTGGTGTGAGGATCGATGTTCACCTGAGTAACCGGAACATCGACTTCGTCGGAGAGGGTTACGACCTGGCGATCCGTGTGCGCGCCCAGCCCGATTCAACGCTGATTGCCCGCCATCTCGAAGACGCGCGGTTGGTCGTGATTGCCGCGCCGGAATACCTGGCCAGGGCTGGCACGCCTACCTCCCTGGACGACCTTGCCGAGCACGATTGCATCCAGTACGAGCTACCGAGCAGCGGGCGCCGTATCTCCTGGCTATTCACCGACAACCGCAAGGAGTGCGAGATTCTCGCCACAGGTAACTATTGCTGTTCGGACGATGTGCTGGGCGGGGTGACCCTGGCCCGGCATGGCGCCGGTCTGTTCCAGACTTACCGCTTCATTGTCCAGAAGGAGCTGGAGGAGGGCAGTCTGGTTGAGGTTCTGCCGGAGTTCGGCGGGCGCTCCCGTCCCTTCACCCTGCTGTATCCCCATGGCCGCCACATGCCGCTTCGCCTGCGCGCATTCATCGACTTCCTGATGGAGTGCAAGCGGGAATGGAAGGTTTGAATCAGCGAGACGCCCGGCAGTTCTTCAGGCCCTGGAATTGCGGGTCAGGCGATTAAGTCCGCCTATGAGGACTAGAGCAGTCCATCATCTAGCTAAATCAATTCGACGCTTGGCTCGCAACACCCTCAAAGCCCTTGATATCCGGAGAGATATCGATGCTGCGGCAACGTCATCCGAGTTGCGCGAACGGGCATGCCCGCATGGTTTTCACAATCCTTGTCTACTATCAATGCCATTTCCAAAACCTATTGGCTGGGTCGCAAAGTGGATTCCAAGCTGAATAGAGTGATTGGCTGAAGACAAGAAGAGGAGATAAGTATGTCAAGCGAAGCAAAGTGCCCGTTCTCTGGCAAAAATGTGATCGCAGGTGTGATTCCATCAAATGCGGATTGGTGGCCCAACCAACTGAACCTCAAGATCCTTCATCAGCACTCGGCCGAATCCAACCCATTGGGTGCTGAGTTCGACTACGCCGAAGCATTCAAGACCCTCGACCTCGACGCGGTGATCAAGGACCTCCACGCGTTGATGACCGATTCCCAGGAGTGGTGGCCGGCTGACTACGGCCACTATGGCCCAATGTTCATTCGTATGGCCTGGCACGCCGCCGGCACCTATCGCATCGCCGACGGACGTGGTGGCGCGGGCACCGGCAACCAGCGTTTTGCGCCGCTCAACAGCTGGCCGGACAACGGCAACCTGGACAAGGCGCGCCGCCTGCTCTGGCCGATCAAGCAGAAGTACGGCAACAAGCTGTCCTGGGGCGACCTGCTGGTTCTCACTGGGAACGTCGCGCTGGAATCCATGGGCTTCAAGACCTTCGGCTTCGGCGGCGGTCGTGCGGACATCTTCGAGCCGGAGGACGATGTTTATTGGGGCGCCGAGCAAGAGTGGCTGGCCACCAGCGACAAGCCCAACAGCCGCTATTCCGGCAATCGGGAACTGGCAAACCCTCTGGCCGCCGTGCAGATGGGCCTGATCTACGTGAACCCGCAAGGCCCGGACGGCAACCCCGACCCGGTGGCCTCAGCGAGCGATGTTCGTGAAACCTTCGCCCGCATGGCCATGAATGATGAAGAGACCGTAGCCCTGACGGTCGGTGGACATACCTTCGGCAAATGCCACGGCGCCGGTGATGCGGCCAACGTCGGACCGGAGCCGGAAGCCGCCCCGATCGAAGAGTTGGGGCTGGGCTGGCGGAACGCGTTCGGCACCGGCAAGGGGGGCGACGCAATCACCAGCGGCCTTGAAGGCGCCTGGACCCCTACGCCCACCAAGTGGGACAACAGTTACCTGGAAACCCTGTTCGGCTACGAGTGGGAGCTGACCAAGAGCCCGGCAGGCGCCCATCAGTGGAAACCCGTTGGCACCAGCGGGGATGGCACCGTGCCGGACGCCCATGACCCGAGCAAGCGCCATGCGCCGATGATGACCACCGCCGACATGGGCATGCGCATGGACCCGGTCTACGAGAAAATCTCCCGGCGCTACAAGGACAATCCGAAGGAACTGGAAGACGCCTTCGCCCGTGCCTGGTTCAAACTGACCCACCGCGACATGGGGCCGCGCAGCCGCTACCTCGGCCCGCTGGTACCGAAAGAAGAACTGATCTGGCAAGACCCGGTCCCCGCCGTTGACCATCCTCTGGTCAATGAGCAGGACGTCGCTACGTTGAAGGCAAAGATCGCCGCGACAGGGTTGTCCGTTTCCCAGCTGGTCAGCACGGCCTGGGCGGCAGCGGCTTCCTTCCGTGGCAGCGACAAGCGCGGCGGCGCCAACGGTGCGCGCATTCGCCTCGCACCGCAAAAGGACTGGGAAGTGAACCAGCCGGCTGAGGTGGCGAAGGTCATCGCGGCACTGGAAGGCGTCCAGAAAGACTTCAACGCCTCCGGCAAGAAAGTCTCGCTCGCCGACCTGATCGTTCTGGCTGGCGGCGTAGGCGTTGAAGCCGCCGCGAAGAAGGCTGGCGTCGATGTGACCGTTCCCTTCGCACCGGGCCGTACTGATGCCTCGCAAGCGCAGACCGATGTGGAGTCCTTCGCACCGCTGGAGCCGCTCGCCGATGGCTTCCGCAACTTCGCCAAGAAGGGATATGAAGGCTCGGCGGCCGAGATGATGGTGGACAAGGCGCAATTGCTGAAGCTGAGCGCCCCCGAGATGACTGTTCTTGTGGGTGGCCTGCGTGTCCTTGGCGCCAACTACGGCAAGGCGCAGCACGGTGTGTTCACCAAGCAGCCTGAAACGCTGACCAATGACTTCTTCGTGAACCTGCTGGACATGAGCACGAAGTGGCAGCGTTCCGCATCCGATGCGAATGTGTTGGAAGGGCGTGACCGGACCAGCGGTGATCTCAAATGGACAGCCACTGTGGCCGACCTGGTCTTTGGTTCCAACTCCCAGCTTCGGGCGATTGCGGAGATCTACGCCAGTAGCGACTCGCCGCAGAAGTTCGTTACTGACTTCGTCGCCGCCTGGACCAAGGTGATGAACCTGGACCGCTATGACCTGAAGTGACGACAACGGCAAGGCCCTGGCGGGCCTGCCTGCTCTGAACACCACGCCGCCGACATGACATTCCTGTCGGCGGCGTGGCGTTTCAGGAAGGCGTCAAGTTCAGTGGGTGAACTCAGGCCGCGCCGTGGCTCATCAGCTCGCGGATGCCGCTGCGGGCGTTGGCCTCGGCGGCCAATTGGCGCTCTTCGGCACTGGCGTAGTGGCGGTCCCAGGCCAGCACCTTGGGCGTCATCAGCTTGTGCCAGAGCGGCGGGATCATCGCGACGATGATGGTGGTCAGGTAGCCACCGATCATCATCGGCGCGTCCGCGAAGGGTTTCAGGTCCTGGTAGGGCACCTCGCCCTGGGCATGATGGTGGGAGTGGCGGGTGAGGTTGAACATCGCCCAGGAACTGATGCGCTTGTTGGTGTTCCAGGAATGGCGTGGCTGCACTGGCGTTGCCGGGTTGCGCACCATGCCGTAGTGCTCCATGTAGTTGACGATCTCCAGCAGCGCCTTGCCCCACAACGCACAGGCGGTGAAGAACAGCGCGGCTACCGGACCACCAATGGCATAGGCGGCCAGCACCAGCAACAGGCTCATCAGGTGGCCGCGGATTACCGCGTTACGCCAGCCGAGCAGGAGATGGCCTTTGCGCGCCAGGCGCTTCCGCTCGATCTGCCAGGCGCTGAGGTTACCCTTGAGCGTCGAGGCGAGGATGTGAAAGTAGACATTGCGGCCGCGCGGCGCGGTGGCCGGGTCCTCGCGAGTGGACACGTAGCGGTGGTGACCGTAGACATGCTCGATCGAGAAGATGGTGTCGAAGCTGAAGGCCAGCAGCCAGCGGCCGACCAGCATGGAAACCGGGTCCCAGGTGCGGTGCGTCAGCTCATGGGCGGTGATGGTGCCGACCATGCCGATCATCAGGCCAGTGATGATCCAGGTGGAAAGGTAATGGCCGACGAAGGTGGCGTCCCGCGCGGCGATGAGGTCGTAGCCGGTCAGCTGGCTCAGCATCTCGCCGAAGCCGAACAGGTCGCCGCTGCTGACGCTCCACACCGCACAGAACACGATGAAGGCCAGTAGCGGCAGCGCCAGCCAGAGCTGCACGGTCAGAATGCCGGGATAGTTGAACCGCGGGGTGCTGATGTCGTCGCCACAGACAGCGTCTCCGATCAGGTAGATCACCAGCACCGCCACCAGGCCGAAGGTGATCCAGGCGCCGCCGGCGAGAATTGCAACGGCCGCCAGCAGGCCAATGGCATGGAAGAGGAAGTACTTGAGGTAGTGCAGGGCGTTCATGGTCGTCTCTCTTGTTGTTTTGAAGGCGGTCAGGCCGACGTGGGCAGCACGTCTTGCAGGGTGGTGAATCGGTCGGCGTGAATGTGTTCGCGAGCCACTCCGGCGTCGCGCAACAGCGTGATCGCGCTGTCGATCATGGCCGGTGGTCCGCACAGGTAGGCATGGGCGCCAGGCGTGAGCAGCGCAGGTATCTGCGCCGTCACCAGACCGCGCTCGCCTCGCCAGGAGGCATCGGCAGCAGCTTCCGACAGCACCGGTACGAAACTGAATGACCCGCGCCATTGCGCGGCAATGGCACTGATGTCCTCCAGGGCATAGAGATCACGCGCCTGGCGGGCACCGAACAGCAGCGTGACGGGGCGCGAAACACCATTGGCCAGGGCGTCCTGCAACATCGCCAGCAGTGGTGCCAGGCCGCTACCGCCGGCAATCAGCAGCAAGGGTGCATCCGCCGCTCGCAAGTGGAAATCGCCCAAGGGACCTTCCAAGGTCACGCTGTGGCCGAGCAGGGGACGGTCGTTGACCAGACCGGTAAACACCCCACCAGGCACCCTGCGTACGAAGAAGCTCACCTGGGCATTCGGCTGTGCGGGACTGGCAAAGGAGAAGCTGCGGCGCAATTGCGGCAGGCTGTCGAGGCTGAGGTCGGCGTACTGACCGGCGCGGTACGCCAGGCGTTCTTCCAGTTGGATGACCAGCCGGGTGATGTCGTGGGTCAGCCTGTCCTGCGCCACCACCTTCCCGCGCACTTGGCGCCTGCTCTGCTGGCGCGCGAGGTCCACTTCGATGTGTACATCCCCCCGAGGCACGCTTTGGCAGGCGAGGATGTAGCCGGCGTCCAGCTCTGCATCGGAAAGGATATAGCCCGTCTCGGTCAGTTCACGCACGCTGCCCGACACCAGCTTGCACTTGCAGCTGGCGCAACCGCCGACACGGCAGCTGTAGGGAAAGTCGATGCCATGGCGCAGGGCGGCCTGCAGCAGCGTCTCTTTCGGGGCAACCCCGACGCTGACCCCGTTGATCAAAGCAGTGGTTGGGCGATGCCGGGTAAAGAGAGAAAACATGCGTCCTCCTGTTCTAGTTATTGGCGTAGAGGTTCGGGACGCTGAAATCCTATGGCGGAGATGAGGTGGGCAGAGAGAGCCCGGATTGACATTCAGGGGGTCATTAATTGACATTCTGGCGCCAAGCCAGATCACGAGAGCCCGCTGCGCCCATGTCCGACTTCCTGCTCCCCGTGCACTACCTGCGACAGATTGCCGAACAGCTGCGGGTGATGGGCACGGACCCGGTCGACTGGCTGCTCCAGTGCGGTGTCGAACCACGGCAACTGGATGACTTGGGCTACCAGCCAGGCTTGCCGTTGTTCTGCCGGCTTATCGAACACGCACTGGACCTGACCGACGAACCCGCATTTGGCCTCCTGTTGGGCGAGCGACTGGGGATCAACACCCACGGCATCCTGGGCTACGCGGCCCTGCAGAGCGAATCGCTGCGCCAGGCGATCCAGCTCGTGGAGCGCTACCTCGCGGTGCGCACCACACTCGTGACGCTCAGGCATGAACATGACGAAGCGGCGCAACTGGAACACATCCAGTTCGTTCCCAGCTATCCGCTCGGCGCCATCCAGCGGACCGTGCTGGAGGCGGTGATGCTGGCCATCAAGAACGTTTTCGACACCATCACGCCCGGCAGCGCACGGGTCAATCAGGTCAACTTCCCGTTACCGGCGACGGATTACGCGGACCTGGCCAGCGCAATGTTCAATTGCCCGGTTGCCTATGCGCAGCCCTGGGCAGGCTTCACCTTAGACTCCGCCCTGCTGGACCTCCCGCTGCGCATGGCCGACCCGGTCGCCTTCCGTGAGGCCGAGCAGATCTGCCAGCGCGAGCTGATGAAGCTCAGCGAGAAGACGTCCCTCACCGCGCGCATCCGCCGGCTAATGCTGGAAAAGCAAAACGGTTTCCCCAGCCTGGAGGTGACGGCCCGTCTGTTCCACATGACCCCACGCACCCTCCACCGTCATCTGCTGGACGAAGGCACGACTTTCAAGCTGATTCTCGAAGACGTCCGGCGTACCTTGGCGGTGGAGCACTTGAAGGCCGGGCGCCTGACAGTGCAAGAGATCGCTTACTCACTGGGCTACAACGATGTGGCCAACTTCCGGCGAGCGTTCAAACGCTGGGAGGGCGTGCCGCCCACCGCGTTCAGGTGAGTGTGATTCGCCGCAAACCGCCGGTGATGACGTGTCACGAAAGCGTCCTGGGTTCCTGTCTTCTATCACCGACGTCCCGATGGCGCCGCACTCCGGTTTCGTAAAAAATACGGCCACGCAGAACGGCGGTCCTGAGCGGGCCTCCGTGGTCGCTTCCCTCTATCGAGATATCCATGCCTTGCATTCCCAGTTCCCTCTTTCGTTACCAACACGGCGGCGAGGTTCAGCCATGAGTGGTGCTGCCATCGAGCTGGTGCAAACCGGCCCGGAACACGCCGAGTTGATCCGCAACCTGTACCAGTTCTATGCCTACGAGTCTTCCGACTGGGAGCAGGAAGACGTGGAGGTCGACGGTCGCTTCTACATCCACGAGGAGCATCTGGCGCGCTATTGGCAAGAGCCGCAATGGAGCGCCAACCTGATCCTGGTCGATGGCTTCATTGCCGGGTTCCTGCTGATCGAGCGCAGCGAGTTGCCGGGCCTTGATGCCCTGGAACTGGCCGACCTGTTCATCCTCAAGAAGTACCGCCGATTGGGTGTCGGGCGAGCCGTGGCGACCCAGGTGCTGACGGGCGGGCAGGGTGCCTGGCTGGTGCGTTTCTATGGCCAGGATGAAACGGCGCTGGCGTTCTGGCGCGCCGTGCTGGATGAACTGCCTTGTCCCGTACGTGCCATCGAGCCGGAAGACGACTCCCAGCTGCTGAGCTTCCTGGTGACGCCAGTGACCCATTGAGAGGATCGCCCGCCAAACTTGTTCGGCAGGATCATTCGACTGTCATTTTCGATCATTGAGCCCGGGCGTTTCTGCTCGCTATCGTCCGTCCCGATCACACCAATCGGCGCCTCGATTCGCAGCGGGTGCGCCCAACAAGAAAAACGATCGAGAGGAATGCACGATGTCCGAACTGAACCTGAACCCCCGGGCCGCCGAGTCGCTGCAGCGCTGGCACGACATGGTTGCGCAGCAGGATCTCAGCGCGCTGCCCGAGCTGCTTGCAACGAGCGTGGTGTTCCGCTCACCCATGGCGCATACCCCCTATCCAGGACCAGTGGTGGTCTCGACCATCCTCAACACCGTGCTCAAGGTTTTCGTCGACTTCACCTACCACCGCCAGCTTGCAACCGCCGATGGGCTCAGCGTGGTGCTGGAGTTCAGTGCCTCGGTCGGAGGGCGCGAGCTGAAGGGCATCGACATGATCCGTTTCGATGAGCAGGGGAAGATCGTCGAGTTCGAGGTCATGGTCCGCCCCATGAGCGGCCTGCAGGCCCTGGGTGAGGAAATGGGCCGACGTCTGGGCGCCTACCTGGCCGCTGCCAAGGCCTGACCCGCGCGCCTTGCGCCAAACGAGGCGAAGCACTGCTCGCAAATCCAGGAGGGGCGGCTTGCACGTTCGGCGTCTCACGTGAACCACGAATCCGGATAGTCGGTCGTTGACACCCGGGCTGTCAGTACTAGCCTCATGGTGTGGGAAAAAATCCCACACCAAAGTTCTGACTGGCTTGCACGCATAGCGCGGAATCCGCAGCCAAGCATTCAGGTTGCAGATACAGGGCTGAGCTGGTTGGTTGGCCGCTCCTCGGGGCGACTGCGAGTCTTCTAACAACTGCGTTCGATAGGGAGATGACTACGCAACTCCATCCGGAGGTTCATCATGATGCTCAAGAAATGTTTGCTGGCTCTGGCAATTGCCGGGGTCTTGTCGGCCTCGACAGTTCTGGTTCCGGACTACATAGGCAATTTCTCCAGCGCGTATGCAAAGGATGGCGGAGGTGGTGGTAGCGGTGGTGGAGGCGGTGGCGGCCATGGAGGCGGCGGCAGTGGTAGTGGAGGCGGGGGCGGCCACGGAGGCGGTGGCGGTGGAAGTGGAGGCGGAGGCGGCCACGGAGGCGGTGGCAGTGGAAGTGGAGGCGGGGGCGGCCACGGAGGCGGTGGCAGTGGAAGTGGAAGTGGAGGCGGGGGCGGCCACGGAGGCGGCGGCAGTGGTAGTGGCCACGGCGGCGATGGAGGTGGCGGAAGTGGAAGCGGCCACGGCGGCGGCCATAGTGGGTCAGGCCACAGCGGTGATGGTGATGGTGATGGCCACGCCGGCAACAGCGGACCTGGTAGCGCCAACAGTGGGCGCGGAAACGACAACGATAATGACCACGATGACGGTGGGCCGCACGGTGTTGGTCATGGTGCGGATGACGGCCCCGGCCATGATGTAGGCGAGGCACATGGCGTCGGCCACGGCGCAGATGATGGTCCCGGCCATGATATGGGCGAAGCGCACGGTGTTGGTCATGGGGCAGACGATGGCCCGGCTCATGATGTAGGCGATGATCGCGGCGGCGCCTAGACAGCCACTCCGAGAGAGCACAAAACCCGGCGTGGCTCCGGGTTTTGTGCCACTCGACTGGCAATGCCGTCGGTTGTGATTGCTTGAGGGAATGGACTTGGGATAGCCGCCCAATCAGTACCAGAGTAAATGGCAGTTGAAGCTCCGTTTGGATTGCGTGGGGCTGCCTCCCACATGGACCTTTGTGTTCAGTTCTTCAGGAATGCCTTGAATGCATTTACCCTCTTTTCCTTCGTCTCTACTGCCGGCGCTAATGCACGTCATGCGCCCGTTAGTGAGGCTGATGCTCAGAAAAGGGGTTTCCTATAACTGTTTCGCCGATTTGCTCAAGGAAGTCTTCGTCGATGTCGCCGAACGCGAGTTCCGCCTCGACGACAAGCCACCGACTGACAGCAGGATCAGTTTGCTCACCGGCGTGCATCGCAAGGACGTCAAGCGCCTTCGGTCCAAGGTAGTTGGAGATGCGAGCGATCTGCCAGAGAACATTTCGTTTGGCGCGCATCTGGTCAGCATATGGCTGAACAGCGCGCCATTCTGCGCGCAGCCTGGCGAACCGCAGGCGTTGGCTCGCTTGGCCAGCAATGGCGGGGAGCGCTCGTTCGATGCACTGGTAGCGACGGTTAGCAAGGACATCCGCGCTCGCGTTGTGCTGGATGAGTGGCAGCGCCTGGGCATTGTGCGAGTCGATGATCAGGACTGTGTCCACCTGGAGACGATGGCTTTTATTCCACAGCGTGGGTTTGACGAAAAGGCAGCCTATTTCCGGCATAACCTTCACGACCATGCCTGCGCGGCCGTACACAACCTTACCGAAACGTCCGAGCCTTTCTTCGAGCGCAGTGTCCACTACGACAGCCTGTCTCCAGCCGGTGTCGACCAACTGCGCGAAGCTGTCCGGGTGGACGGCATGCAGGTCCTGATCGCGTTCAGCCAACTGGCAGCGGAGCTGGAAGGCCAGTATGTTCCGAGCCCCGATAGTCGGCAGCGAATCACCATCGGCCTGTACTTCTACACCGAACCCAACCCGTCAACCTTTGCTAGGTCCACTACGGTCGGTTCGTCATGAACATTGCCTCGCGCATTCTTTGCACCCTTGCATTCATAAGCGGGCCTTTGTTGTGCGTCTCGCCCTTGAGCGCAGCACCCGCCTGCCTTGAACCAGGCGGCATGGGTGGGACGGGCGCTGTTGCCAGCGGCGGGATCGGTGGCACCGGAGCACCGGCCGACAACGGTGGAATCGGTGGCACTGGAGTGAAGGACGACGACGGCGGAATCGGTGGCACTGGAGCGAGGGACGACGACGGCGGGATTGGGGGGACCGGCATTGTCGGGACCATCACAGGCTTCGGTTCGATTTGCGTCAACGGCGTGGAAGTACACTTTGACAGCAAGGCCTCGCTCAGCCAGAACGGCGTGCCCGCCAGCAGCAAGCAGCTGGCCATTGGGCAGGTCGTTGCCGTCGAGGCCTACAAGTCCTCGAGAGGGCTGGAAGCCCGAAGCATTGCGATACTCCACGCCTATGAAGGCCCGATTACCGCGGTCACCCCGGGGGCCGCCTCCATGCGTGTAATGGAGCAGCCCGTTCGCATTGCGGCAGACGCCCGTGTGCCGCAGGGCCTGCGCCCTGGCGAATCGGTTCGGGTCAGCGGCTTGCGCAATTCTCGGGGAGAGGTAGTGGCGAGCCGGATTGATCGGGCACCGGACCTTGCTCAGGCAAGCGCTATCGGCACCATCGAGCGTGCCGGCGATCTTCAGGGGCTGCCCCTCAGCAAGCCGCTGGCGCCAAGCACCGAGGTGCTGGTTCGCGGTACCTGGAATGGACAGCGGCTGAATGTCGCCGAGAGCCGTATCGATCCGGGGCTACCCTTTGGCGGGCGGGCCCGTAACGCGCTGGTGGAAGGCTTGGTGCGGTCGCAGCAAGGCGATCGCATCGAGTTTGGCGGGTTCACGGTCCAACTAGACCGCAGTACATCCTTCGGCAGCTCTCGGCCCGCGGACCTTGCGGTGGATCAGCGCATCCGGGTATTCGGTGTATTCGACAGCAGACGGACCATTCGTGCGGAACGGATCGAATTCATCCGCGAACGTCCCGAAGGGGCCAATCGGCAAGGTTCCGATCACATCGATACGGACACGTCCGAATCAGAGCACCAGGAGAGCGGTAACTCCGGGCGCGACGGTAACGAATCTCGTCTGCAAAACGATACCGGAGAAACACGGGAGAGAATCGAGCGACGAGAGGAATCCGCCTCTGGTGACTTGGAACGCCGCGAGCGGATAGAAACACGAGAATCAGGCGACCGTCTTGAAACTCGGGAGCGGATCGAAATATTCGAGAACGGTGTACGTGTAGAGCGAATCGAACGGATTGAGAGAATCGAACGGCCGGATCGGGCCGGCAAGCCGGAACGCGTTGAACGGGTGGAGCGAGTAGAACGCGTTGAGCGCGTCGAACGGCCCGATCATGTCGAGCGGCCGGAGAAGGTCGAACGGGTCGAACGGGTCGAACGATTGGATCATTCCGGCCCGCATTAGGGTGGGTAAACGCAAACAACTGCAATCATGCACACGCCAAAACGGAATCCGGCGCGCCGTCTATGCTGGGAAGGGTGTCCCATGCCGGGCGTCAGCATGGTAGCCAGGAGAACGAATGCCTGTCGCCTTCAGCGGTGAGGCCATCTTCGGGGCAATGCACTTGATGTGAACTTCGATGTCCGTATCGTAACGAGGTAATCATGAGCCCCACGCGCGTGATTTCACCGGGCCTGCTGGTGTTCCTCGCATTGCCGGCCTTGTCGGACGAATTCACGATGTCGATGGGGCTCGATTATTCGCGGGGCGATTATGGAACCCCGACAACCAGCGAGACCTGGTATGTCCCAGTGGTCGGCAAGTATGAAACCGGCCCGATGATCTACAAGTTGACCATTCCATACCTGCGTATCACCAACCCGGCGGTGGGCCCGGATGGCGAACCCTTGGCGGGTGACGACTGCGGCAGCGTCGAGAGCGGCGTCGGCGACACCGTGGCAAGTGCAGATTACGCACTACTGGACGGCCGCGATGGAGGAAGCCTGCTGGTGGATCTGGTAGGCAAGATAAAACTGCCGACGGCCGACGAGAACCATTGTCTGGGAACCGGCAAGACCGACTACTCCGCCCAGGTCGACCTCACTCAAGCCTTCGGTGCAATCAGCGGGTTCGCCACGCTGGGGTGGAAGAAGTTCGGCGATCCATCGGATACCGACTTCCGCGATCCAATCTTCACATCAATCGGCCTGGTCACCCGCCTGGCGCCGACCACCTCCGTGGGTGCGGCTTACGACTGGCGCGAGAAAGTGACGTCTGATGGTGACGAAATCCAGGAGTTCACCCTGTTCCTGACACAACGGCTCAGCAGCGAGTGGAGGGTTCAGTTGTATGCGCTCAAGGGATTTTCCGACTCCAGTCCCGACACTGGTGGCGGCTTGGTGCTCAGTCACAGCTTTTGAGCCGCTGGCCCATGCACGCGTGAGACGACATCAGCCCCGGTTTCGGTCCATCGCGAAAATTACCAGGATGGCCCCTGTTATTTTCGCGTTTCCTTTGAAAGTCCTTCGCCTCCTCGCCGCTGTCTGGACGCTCTGATCTTCGGCACACTCGCCGCCCATGTGCTGGCCCGGCACAGCACCGAGGCCTGCCTGCGCCACTCACTGATCATCGGAGCCCAACCATGAACCTCGCGTCCCTTGCCAGCCAGCGTTACACCACCAAGGCCTACGATCCTGCCCGGCGTGTTCCCCAGGCCACCATCGACGAGCTGCTGGTCCTGTTGCGCCAGGCACCGTCCTCGGTCAATTCCCAACCCTGGCACTTCGTGGTTGCTGGCTCGGAGGAGGGCAAGGCCCGCCTCGCCAAAGGCACCCAGGGACCCTACGCCTACAACCAGCCCAAGGTGCTGGATGCGTCCCACGTCATCCTCATCTGCGCACGTACCGAGATGACCGACGCCCACCTGGCGCACGTGCTCCAGCAGGAGGCAGACGACGGCCGCTTCCGCGATGATGAGGCCCGCGCCGGACAGCAGCGCACCCGCCAGACTTACGTGGACCTGCACCGCTACGAGCGCAACGATCTCCAGCACTGGATGGAGAAGCAGGCCTACCTGGCCCTGGGCACGCTGCTGCTCGGTGCCGCCGCGATGGGTGTGGATGCCACGCCAATGGAAGGCTTCGATCCGCAGTTCCTGGACGCCGAACTGGGCCTGCGCAAGCAGGGCTACACCAGTCTGGTCCTGGTGGCCCTTGGGCACCGCAGCGATAAAGATTTCAACGCCGCGTTGCCAAAGTCGCGCCTGCCGGCCGATCGCGTCATCACCGAGATCTAACCCTACACGACGCCAGTCTGGTGAACCTTCGTTGCACCTGATCGGGGGGGGGGGGGCGATAGCAGGCCCCCCGAGCAAACTCGCATAGCATCGCCC
>NZ_JASATC010000059.1:0-27927 GCF_038440135.1 Pseudomonas sp. OTU5201
CATTCGCTGGCAAGCCAGCTCCTACGGGCAATACAGCTGCCTGCAACACGCAATGCAGACATATCCATTGAAATCGCCCCTACAAGTACGCGCCAGTCGCCCCTCAGCGGCGCTTACTGCCGCCCAGCAAGGAGCCCATCAGGCCACGCACCAGCTGCCGGCCCAGTTGGTTGGCCGCCTGGCGCACTGCCGTCTTCATCGCCTGGCTGGCGAAGGTGCCGAGCAGTTCGCCGGCGAGATCACCCATGCCGGGCGGGTTCGCCGCAGCCTTGCCTGCCTGGGGCGCGGGTGCCTCGGCAGTCGCCTGGGCGGCGCGGGCGGTGAGCATTTCGTAGGCGGACTCGCGGTCTATGGGTTTGTCGTAGCGTCCGGCCTGGGGCGAGCCGCGCACCAGTGCAACGCGCTCGGCTTCGCTTAGCGGACCGATGCGCGATCGCGGCGGGGCAATCGCCACACGCTGGACCATGGCCGGGGTGCCCTTCTCTTCCAACGTGCCCACCAGGGCTTCGCCGATACCCAGCTCGGTAAGCACACCGAGGGCGTCGAACGCCGGGTTCGGGCGGAAGCCATCGGCTACCGCGCGCAGGGACTTCTGCTCCTTGGCCGTGAAGGCACGGAGGCCGTGCTGGATGCGCAAGCCGAGCTGGGCCAGTACGTCGTCCGGCAAGTCGCTGGGCGACTGGGTGACGAAATACACGCCAACGCCCTTGGAACGGATCAACCGCACCACCTGCTCCAGGCGCTCCTGCAAGGCTTTCGGGGTATCGGCGAACAGCAGGTGGGCCTCGTCGAAGAACAGCGCCAGCACCGGCTTGTCGGCATCTCCGCGCTCGGGCAATTGCTCGAAGAGTTCAGCCAGCAGCCAAAGCAGGAAAGTGGCGTAGACCTTGGGCGCCTCGTGGACCAGGTGGCTGGCATCCAGCAGGTGGATACGTCCGCGACCATCGCGATCGGGCTGGAGGATGTCCTCCAACTGCAGCGCGGGCTCGCCGAACAGCGCTTCGGCACCCTGCTGCTCCAAGGTGGCCAGGCGTCGCAAAAGAGCCTGAGCGGATGCGCCGGCGAACAAGGCGCGGTCCTCGCCCAGCATCTCCGGATGATCCTTGAGGTGGTTGAGCAGGGCCTTGAGGTCCTTGAGGTCGAGCAACAGCAGACCTTCGCGGTCGGCCACCTGGAAGGCGGCATAAAGTGCGGCCTGCTGACTGTCACTCAGCTCAAGCAGATTGCCGAGCAGCAGCGGCCCCATTTCGCTCAGCGTGGTGCGCAGCGGATGGCCGGACTGCCCGGCGACGTCCCAGAGGGTAACCGGATACGCCTGGGGCTGATGTCCCAACCAGGGCATCGAGGCGATGCGTTCGGCCACCTTGCCCTGAGGATTGCCTAGAGCGCCGAGGCCGCAGAGGTCGCCCTTGATGTCTGCCGCGAACACGGCCACGCCGGCGTCACTGAACACCTCGGCCAGCCGCTGCAGGGTCACTGTCTTGCCGGTGCCGGTGGCGCCCGCGATCAGGCCGTGACGGTTGGCCAGTTTCATGGCCTGGGAAACGGCATTGCCCTCTGGGTCAGCGCCAAGAATCAGGGAACGTTGCTCGGGCATCTTACCTTCCTCGGTTAAAGCTTTTATTGGTTCGCGCCGATACATAAACCGACGTTTCTACTCAGTTTTTCTGCACTCGCGTGCCATAAAGACTGGTGCCTGACCTAACCGGACGCAAGCAAACATGATCAAAAACCTGAGGTTCAGCCACAAGATTCTGCTTGCCGCCTCGCTGGTGGTAATTGCGGCTTTCTCGCTGTTCACCCTGTACAACGATTACTTGCAAAGGAATGCGATCCGTAACGACCTGGAAAACTATCTGCAGGAAATGGGCGATGTCACCGCCAGCAATATCCAGAACTGGCTTTCGGGCCGGATTCTACTGGTGGAAAGCGTGGCCGAATCCCTGGCCGCCAACCCTTCGCCTGACGCCGTACCGGCCTTGCTGCAACAACGGGCCTTGAACTCCACCTTCGCCTTCACGTACTTCGGCAGCCAGGACGGGCAATTCACCATGCGCCCGGACAGCGCAATGCCCGAAGGCTACGACCCGCGCACCCGCCCCTGGTACCTGGGCGCCAAGAGCGCCGGCGGCACCACCCTCACCGAACCCTATGTCGATGCGGCCACCGGCCAACTGATCATGACCATCGCCACGCCGGTGCAGTCCCTTGGCGTGGCCGGCGGTGACCTGAGCCTGCAAACCCTGGTGCAGATCATCAACGCCCTGGACTTCGACGGCATGGGCTATGCCTTCCTGGTGAGCGCAGACGGCAAGGTGCTGGTGCACCCGAACAAGGACATGGTGATGAAGAATCTGCGGGACATTTATCCGCAGAACACACCGGCCATCAATGCCGGCTTCAGCGAAGTGGGGGTGGACGGCGTCACCCGCATCCTGACGTTCGCCCCGGTCAAGGGCCTGCCTTCGGTGAACTGGTACATCGGCGTGTCGGTGGACAAGGACAAGGCCTTCGGCATGCTCAGCGAGTTCCGCGCCTCGGCCATCATCGCGACGGCGATTGCCGTGGTGATCATCATCCTGTTGCTGGGCATGTTGATCCGGGTACTGATGCAGCCGCTGCACATCATGGGTCGCGCCATGCAGGACATCGCCCAGGGTGAAGGCGACCTGACTCGCCGTCTGGCGATTCACGCGCAGGACGAGTTCGGTGAACTGGCCAGTGCCTTCAACCGCTTCGTCGAGCGTATCCACGGCTCCCTCCGTGAAGTGTCTTCGGCCACCAACCACGTGAACCAGGTGGCCAAGCTGGTGCTCAACGCCTCCAACTCGTCCATGAGCAACTCCGACGAACAGGCCAACCGCACCAACAGCGTCGCTGCTGCGATCAACGAACTGGGCGCTGCCGCCCAGGAAATCGCCCGCAACGCCGCCGACGCCTCGCACCAGGCTTCCTCGGCGCGCACCCTGGCCGAAGACGGCCGTCAGGTGGTCGAGCGCACCATTCAGGCGATGAACGAGTTGTCCGGTAAGATCCGCGCGTCCTGCGGCAACATCGAGACCCTGAACAGCAAAACGGTGAACATCGGCCAGATCCTCGAAGTGATCAAAGGCATCTCCGAACAGACCAACCTGCTGGCGCTCAACGCTGCCATTGAGGCCGCCCGCGCCGGTGAGGCCGGCCGTGGTTTCGCGGTGGTAGCGGATGAAGTGCGCAACCTGGCCCACCGTACCCAGGAGTCGGCCCAGGAAATCCAGCAGATGATCGAGGAGCTGCAGGTCGGCGCCCGCGAGGCGGTCAGTACCATGACCGAAAGCCAGCGCTACAGCGAGCAGAGCGTGGAGATCGCCAACCAGGCCGGCCAGCGTCTGGGCAGTGTGACCCAGCGCATCGGCGAGATCGACGGCATGAACCAGTCGGTGGCCACCGCCACCGAGGAACAGACTGCCGTGGTCGACTCGCTGAACATGGACATCACCGAGATCAACACCCTCAACCAGGAAGGCGTGGAAAACCTCCAGGCCACCCTGCGCGCCTGTGCCGATCTCGATCAGCAGGCAGCACGCTTGCAGCATCTGGTGGGGAGTTTCCGGATCTAGATCAACGCGCTGCCATCCCAATAAAGAGAAGGCGCCTAAGGCGCCTTCTTCTCTTCTTCCTCTTCCTGCACCTTTCGCCACAGCTCGGCAGCCCCGGGAAACTCGGTGCCGTTGTCCTCACTCAGCTCATCCGGGTCATAACGCCGTACGCAGCCTTCACCCAACGTGGGCGGCGGTGTGGAGGTAGCGCGGTCGCGTGGATCGGTCATGGGCGTTCCTCAGACTTCCGGCGGTTGCCCGGAATCGTGCTGGGCAAAGGCTTTTACGGCGCGCAGCACATCGCGGCGACTGATCTGGCCAACCAGCACCCCCTCCTCCACCACAGGGAAGCAACGGCGTTTGTCACGCAGGAAGCGCTGGCAAACATCGATGATATCGGCTTCTGGAGAAATGGTTTCCACCTGGGTGGACATATAGCCGCTGACGTTGCCGCCGATGGCCTCGTAATAGGCCCCGGAAAGAATGCCGCGCAGGCAATCGCCCTCCGAGATCATGCCAATCAGATGGCCCTGGGAATCCACCACCGGGGCAGCGGGAATGTGATGCTCCAGCAGGCGTTCAATGGCCAGGAAGAGGTCAGTGTCGGACCTGAAGGTCACCAGGTGGCGAGCCATGTAGTCGCGCACCTTGATGGATCTGAGCATGGGGCGGGCTCCTGTTCCAGTTGACCGGAGCGGTGCCCGCCGATGGGATCAGTCGAACACGACGGTCTTGTTGTCGTGCACCAACACCCGGTCTTCAAGGTGATAGCGTAGCCCACGGGACAGGACCATCTTCTCCACGTCCTTGCCGAGTCGAACCATGTCCTCGACGCTGTCGCGGTGGGTTACGCGCACCACGTCCTGCTCGATGATGGGGCCGGCATCCAGCTCCTCGGTGACGTAGTGGCACGTTGCGCCGATCAACTTCACGCCGCGTAACGACGCCTGGTGGTAGGGCTTGGCGCCAACAAAGGACGGCAGGAAGCTGTGGTGGATGTTGATCACCTGATGGGCGTATCGCTGGCACAGCTCCGGCGGGAGGATCTGCATGTAACGGGCGAGCACCACGGTATCAGCGCGGTGCTCTTCCACCAGCCGGGAAACCTCGTCGAAGGCCGGCTGCTTGTTCTTCGGATCCACCGGGACGTGGACGTAGGGAATGCCATGCCACTCCACCATGCTTCGCAGGTCGTCATGGTTGGAGATCACGCAGGGGATCTCGCAATCCAGCTCGCCGCTATGCCAGCGGTGCAGCAGATCGGCCAGGCAGTGGGACTCACGGCTGGCCATCAGCACGACACGCTTTCTCACTTCGGAATCGGTCACCCGCCAGTCCATGGCGAACTCACGGGCGATCGGCGCGAACGCCTGGCGGAAACCGTTCAGATCGAAAGGCAGGGAATCGGCACGGATTTCATGGCGCATGAAGAACCAGCCGCTCTGATTATCCGAATGATGGCTGGCCTCGGTGATCCAGCCGTTGTAGGTAGCCAGGAAGTTACTGACCTTGGCTACGATACCGACGCCGTCCGGACAGGCAATCACCAGACGAAATGTGCGCATGAGGGAACACTCCAGAGACTTCGCAAAGGCGGCCATTCTAGCTACTGCGCGCGGAAACTTCAGTAACCGCGTGCTTTGAAGGGGATTCTGCTGATCGCGGAACAACACACAGCGCACAACTAAAGGGCACCATCCGCCGGTGATATAGCGAGTATCCGAAGCACAATTACGCATTAGAACGGCAGTGGGACTAGTATCAAAGAAGAAGCCGCCAACAATGCGTACAAAAGTTTTCCTGCTTATTTACTTACAGATAATCGCTGTCTATTATTGCTGACACTTCGCAATCGCAAGTCAACGTACGATTCCAACAAGGGACGCCGACATGTCGCTGATCAACGAATACCGGGCTACGGAAGAAGCCATCAAGGAGCTCCAAGAGCGCCTGAAGAACCTGTCCCAGGACGACAAGCTGAAGAAAGAACTGGAGTTCGAAGGCAAACTGCGCACGCTGATGGGTGAATATCAGAAATCCCTGCGCGACATCATTGCCCTGCTCGATCCGGATGCCCGCTCCAGCAAGGCTCCGCGCGCCGCAAAGGCCGGTGCTACTGGCAGCAAGCGCGCCCGCAAGGTCAAGCAGTACAAGAACCCGCACACGGGTGAAGTCATCGAAACCAAAGGCGGCAACCACAAGACTCTGAAAGAGTGGAAAGCCAAGTGGGGCGCCGACGCCGTTGAAGGATGGGCCACCATCCTGGGCTAAGCCCCTCGGCAATAAAGAACGCCAGCATCCGCTGGCGTTTTTTTATGGCGAAGGTAAACCCCGGAAAGTTCCGGGGGTGGTTATCACAACCGATAGCGATGACCCAGTTCCCGGGCATATCGGCGCCACTCCAGCAACACCGTCTGTTGCGCCGGATCGGCTTTGGCCTGGAACTCATCCAGCGCCGCAAAAAAACTCTCGAGGGTATTTGGCGCCCCGAATTCCGGGCTCTTCAGCCGATTCCTGCAGAACTCCTCCCAGCGCCACCGATCGGTTTCCGACAAAGTTTCAGGAAAGTTTCTCGCACGGTAACGGAACAGCAACTCCGGCAGGCGCGTGTCGTCGAACGGCCAATTTTCCCGGGACAATTGCTGCGGATCGGCACGCCTTACTTGTTCGCAGAGACGACGATCCCGGTCGCCGAGAAATCCGCCGTACAACTGCTGCTCGGGATCATCCAGCGAAGTGAATTCCTCCTCCGCATAAATAACCGGCAACTTCTCTTGCCAGATGGCGGCCAGCTCGATGAGCTGCGCGGCACGACGCTGGCAGAGTTCCAGGTCGACGCCCAGGCGCTGGCGATCGATTTCTCGCAACACTGCCAGCGGTGCTACCACCGGACAACGGTTGATATGCAGCAGCTTCAGCGGCACCGGCAACTCACCTTCCGCCAACGCGTCACGTCGGGTGTAGAGACGCTTTTGCAGAGCCTCCCCGTCGAGCTCCAGCAGCGGCGCCGGATCTGATTGCAGGTCCACCACGATCAATGCATTGCGGTTGCGCGGATGCCAGGCCAGCGGCAGCACGACCGCCAGGTAATGGCGTTCGCCGGCAAAGCGCCCTGAGATATGCACCAGCGGCTGCAACAGGCGCACCTGCTCCTGCACCTTGTGCTTGCTGCGCAGCTGATAGAGATAGTCGAACAACCTCGGCTGACGCTCACGCAGCAGACGCGCCAGGGCGATGGTCGCACGCACATCGGACAGCGCATCGTGAGCCTGGCCGTGATCGATACCGTTGGCGGCGGTGAGCAACTCCAGGCGCAGGCTGACACGGCCATCCTGCTGAGGCCACTCGATACCGTCGGGACGCAACGCATAGGCAGTGCGAACCACATCAATCAGGTCCCAGCGACTGTTTCCGCCTTGCCATTCGCGGGCATAGGGGTCGTAGAAATTGCGGTAGAGGCTGTAGCGAGTGACCTCATCGTCGAAGCGCAAGGTGTTGTAGCCGGCGCCACAGGTGCCTGGTAACGCCAGTTCGGCATGTACCCGATGCATGAACTCGGCTTCACCCAGCCCCTTCTCCGCCAGGGTACCGGGCAGGATGCCCGTGACCAGGCAAGCGGCCGGATGAGGCAGGATGTCGTCGCTGGGCTTGCAGTAGAGGTTGATCGGCCCACCGATCTCGTTGAGCGCCTCGTCCGTGCGAATGCCGGCAACCTGCAGCGGACGGTCACAGCGCGGGTTGATACCGGTGGTTTCGTAGTCGTGCCAGAAGATGCTGGATGTCACGGCGTCCCCCTTGTTCGTGAGCGGGTCAGTCTAACACCGGGGCAGACCAGGCAATGGAGCCGAACAGGCTGGGAAACTTCGCCATCAACCCGCTTGCTGGCCGGAATATGGCGGGCCTAGAATCGCCGCCACTGGATGATCGACCCCCGACAAGGACTGCCCCCATGCCTGTGCCTTCCGCACCTCGCGCGCGCGCCTACGCGCACTTTGCCTCGTCGAATATCCCACACCCTTCACAGCATGCAGGCTGAGTCCTTCCTGCCAGGTTGCCTGGATACCGGCCGGTCGCTAGCATCGGGCTTTCCCCTTGGCGCCCAGCCGATGCCCGCAACCCGATCCAGTCCCAATCCTTCCGAGCCCCAGGCCCTGCCGCTGGACACCCGCTACCAGGTAGAGACACCGGAAGGCATTGACCTGGTCCTGCGTCCCGCCGGCCTGCTACCCCGCGCGCTAGCCTATGCCATCGACCTGGCGATCCGCGGTGCCATCATGCTCCTGCTGTTCATCGCCCTAGCCCTGCTCGGGCAGTTCGGCTTGGGCCTCGGGTTGATCCTCTTGTTCCTGCTCAACTGGTGGTACATGGTGCTGTTCGAGGTGCTCAACCAGGGCCGCTCGCCGGGCAAGCACGTGATGGGCCTGCGGGTGGTGCATGACGACGGCACGCCCATTGGCTGGTCCGCCTCGCTGGTGCGCAACCTGCTGCGTTTTGTCGATATGCTGCCCTTCGCCTACACCCTGGGCGCGCTCAGTTGCCTGCTGCACCCGACCTTCAAGCGCCTGGGCGACATCGCCGCCGGCAGTCTGGTGGTCTACCGCGACGAAAAGACCCTGCGTCCTGAACTGCCGGATGCCGAGCCGGAGCGCACGCCCTTCCCCCTGAGCCTGGCCGACCAGCGCGCCCTGCTCAGCTTCGCCGAGCGCCAGGCCAGCCTGTCGCCGGCCCGTCGCGCCGAACTCGCAGGCATCCTTGCCGAGCCGCTGGAAGTGCCACCGGAACAGGCGCAAGCGCGTATAAACGGCATAGCCCGTGGCCTGTTGGGGACGAACTCGCCATGAAACAGAACCTCTTCGAACGCCAGCACCAGGCAAGCTGGAAAGCTTTCGCCGAATTGCTCGATCGCCTCGAACGCGGCAAGGCCGATGCGCAGGCCTGTGCGGCCTTCTCCGCCGACTACCGGCAGCTCTGCCAGCATCTGGCGCTCTCGCAGGAGCGTGGCTACAGCAGCCATCTGGTGGAGCACCTGCAGCAGCTGGCCATGCGCGGCCATCAGCAGTTCTACCGCCATCGCAGCCACCTCGGCGCACGCCTGCTGGGTTTTCTTCTCGGCGGCTTCCCGCGCCTGGTACGCAACCAATGGCGCAGCATCGCCGCCGCCAGCCTGCTGTTCTACGGGAGCCTGTTGCTGATGGGCGTACTGGTGCACAACTGGCCTGACCTGGTCTACAGCGTGCTGGACCCGGAACAGGTGTCGTCGATGGAGTCCATGTATGACCCTGACGCCCGACGCATCGGCCCCATGAGCGAACGAGACTCGGGGGATGACTGGATGATGTTCGGCCACTACATCATGAACAACATCGGCATCGCCTTTCAGACTTACGCCGGAGGCCTGCTCTTTGGTGTCGGCAGCCTGTTCTTCCTGCTGTTCAACGGCCTGCACATCGGCGCGGTGGCCGGCCATCTGACCCAGATCGGCTTCGGTGAAACCTTCTGGTCATTCGTCATCGGCCACGGCGCCTTCGAACTCACCGCCATTGCCTTCGCGGGTGCCGCCGGCCTGCAGTTGGGCTGGGCCCTGCTCGCCCCCGGCCGCCTGCCCCGTGGCGAAGCCCTGCGCCTGGCCGCCGGACACAGCGTGCAACTGGTGGCCGGGGTGATCCTGCTGCTGGTGATCGCCGCCTTCGTCGAAGCCTACTGGTCCTCCATGACCCTGGTAGAACCCCAGGTGAAATACCTGGTGGGCGCCGGTCTCTGGCTACTCGTAGGGCTCTACTTCGGCCTGGTCGGCAGGAGGGCGCATGCGCCTGACTGATGCCAGCGTCGCCATCCGCCCGCGCAGTGCCTGGGAAGCCATGGACCTTGGCGTGTTGCTGGCCCGCCGTCACGCCGGCCTGCTGATGGCCAGCTGGGCCATCGTCACCTTGCCGGTGTTCGGCCTGCTCACCCTGATCTGCTGGAACTACCCGGGGCTGTCTGTCTTCCTGTTCTGGCTGCTCAAGCCGGCCTACGAACGCCTGCCGCTGTACATCCTCTCCCGCGCCCTGTTCGGCGATACGCCTACGCTCAAGGAAGCCCTGCGCGCCTACCCGCGTCTCCTCAAGCCCCAGTTGCTCGCCAGCCTCACCTGGCGCCGCCTCAGCACCACCCGCAGTTTCGACTTGCCGGTACTGCAGCTGGAAGGGCTTTCCGGGCAGGCCCGCAGCCAGCGCCTGGTGGTACTGGGCCAGCGCGATGCGGGCGGCGCCACCTGGCTGACAGTGATTGGCGTGCACCTGGAGTCAGCGCTCTGGTTCGGCTTGGTCACACTGCTCTACCTGATGCTGCCCCAGCAGGTGGCAATCGACTGGGACTGGCAGAAGCTCCTGGAAATGGCCTCCGGCGAATGGCTCTGGCTGGAGCATCTATCCAATAGCCTCTACGTCCTGGCGCTGATGGTCTGGGGGCCGGTGTACGTTGCCTGTGGCTTTACCCTGTATCTAAACCGCCGCACCTCCCTGGAAGGCTGGGACATCGAGCTGCAGTTCCGCCGCCTGCGCCAGCGCCTGACCGGCACCGCCTATGCCTTGCTGCTAGGTGTGGGCCTGCTGTTGACCCAATTGCCGCAACCCGCCATGGCAGACGATGCCCCGACCCTTTGCCTCGCGCCTCAGGCATTCCTCGACGGCCCCGATGCCGAACGCCTCACTCACCAGTCCCTGACCGGCAAGGCGGCGAAGGACAGCATCACCGCACTGCTCGACGCCCCGCCCTTCCAGAACCGCGAAACCGTTACTCGCTGGCGCCTGGGCGAGGAAAGCCCCGACCAGGATGTGAAGCCTGAAGACATGGAGGGCTGGGCTGAATTCATTCGCAACCTGTTCAAGCTGGCCGAGTACGCCAAGAGCCTGGATGCTGTCGCCCTGATGATCAAAGTGTTGCTTTGGGGTCTGCTGATCAGTGTGTTGGGCTTGCTGCTCTGGCGCTACCGCGACTGGCTCGCCGCCTTCGCAAGCCGCCTGGGGCTGCCGCAGCGCCGTCGACGTGAAGCGCCGTCGGTGCTGTTCGGCCTGGAACTGGCGCCGGAAAGCCTGCCCGATGATGTCGCCGGAGAAGTCGAACGCCTCTGGGCGAGCCAGCCCCGCGAAGCCCTCGGCCTGCTCTACCGTGCCCTGCTCAGCCGCCTGTTGCACGATTTCCGCCTGCCGCTCAAGCAGTCCCACACCGAAGGTGAAGTGCTGCAACTGGTACGTCGCCTGGATAACACCGAACTGGAAGGCTACAGCCAGACCCTCACCGGCCACTGGCAGAACCTCGCCTACGGCCACCGCCTACCCGCCGCCGAGCTGCGCCAGGGCCTCTGCGATGGTTGGCGGCGTCTGTTTGTCACGGGAGTCGTGTCGTGAACCTGCGTCCGCGCTTCCTCATCGGTGCCGGCCTGTTCCTGCTGCTTGGGCTGGTGGCGATCTACATCGCCGGTCGCCTGCAGCCCTACCAGGACACCGTCGAACACGGCCCAGCACCCGAAGTGCTGGGCAATCCCTATCTCGCCGCCGAACATTTCCTGCGCAAGCAGGGCCTGCAAGTGACCCGTGCCGACGGACTCGACGTGCTCGACGGCCTTCCCAGCGCGGGCCACAGTCTGCTGTTGCTCGGCAGTCGTTCGCGCATGACGCCTCGTCAGGCCGACCGCCTGCTGGAGTGGGCGAACAAAGGCGGCCACCTGCTGTTCATCGCCGAACGCCTCTATGACGAAGAGGATGGCAAGAGCGGCGACCTGTTGGCCGACCGCCTGGGCGTCCAGCAGTACGAAGCCAAGGACCTGGATGAAGACAAAAGCACCGAGCCAGGGGAGCCCGAAGAGCGCGAAGCCGAGGCACAGGCGATGGACGCCGCGGCCACGCAGGACGAGCAAGTCCAGGCCGAGGAAGACCCCTTCCCCGAGCTGACCAAGCTCTACCTTGAAAATGAACAGGCCCCCGCCTACGCCAACTTCGATCCGGACTTCCACCTCTACGACAGCCAGAACCGAGCCCATGCATGGGCCAACAGCGCCAAGGCCACGCACATGCTGCAACTGAACCACGGCGACGGACTGATCACGGTGCTCACCGACGGCTGGATCTGGCAGAACCGCGACATCATCGAATACGACAACGCCTGGCTGCTCTGGTACCTCACGCAGGACAGCGCCGTCACCCTGCTGTACCGCGCCGAGCGCGACAGCCTCGGCACCCTGCTCGGGCAGAACTTCCCCGAAGCCCTGGTGGCCCTGATGCTGCTCATCGTCCTAGTGCTCTGGCATGTCGGCCAGCGCCAGGGCCCGCTGAAGGCACCGGCCAACAGGGCGCGCCGGCAACTCGAAGAACACCTGCGCGGCAGCGCCGACTTCCTGCTCCGCCGCAGCGGCCAGGCCAGCCTGCTGCAAGGCCTGCAACGGGATATCCAGCGCCGCGCACGGCATCGCCACCCCGGTTTCGAACGGCTTCCCGTGGCCGAGCAGTGGCAGGTGCTGGGCCGCCTGACCCGCCTGCCGCCAAGCGCCATCAGCCAGGCCATGCGGCCGCTGCCCAAGCAACGGCTCAACGCCACCGACTTCATCCGCCAGGTCGCCCACCTGCAAACCCTCAGGAATGCCCTATGAGCGAACAGATTTCCGACCCGTCGCAATCCGAAGCTGCCGGCGCGAGCGCGCCTTCGGCCGCTACCCAGCGCCAGCGGGCCAGCCAGTTGGCCCAGGCCCTGCGCCTGGAACTACAGAAGGCCGTGGTTGGCCAGGTCGCCGTGATCGAAGACGTGCTCACTGCCCTGCTGGCTGGCGGTCACGTGCTGGTGGAAGGCGTGCCCGGGCTCGGCAAGACCTTGCTGGTGCGTGCCTTGGCCCGCTGCTTCGGCGGCGAATTCTCGCGCATCCAGTTCACCCCTGACCTGATGCCCAGCGACGTTACCGGTCACGCCGTGTACGACACGCAGAGCGAGCAGTTCAAGCTGCGCAAAGGCCCGGTGTTCACCAATCTGTTGCTGGCGGACGAGATCAACCGCGCCCCAGCCAAGACCCAAGCCGCCCTGCTGGAAGTGATGCAGGAGCGCCAGGTGACCCTCGAAGGCCGCGCCTTGCCGGTGCCACAGCCGTTCCTGGTGCTGGCGACGCAGAACCCCATCGAACAGGAAGGTACCTATCCCCTGCCGGAAGCCGAACTCGACCGATTCATGCTCAAGCTGCGCATGGACTACCCGGCTGCGGACGAAGAACTCAACCTGGTACGCCAGGTCACCCGCTCTGCCCGCGCCGACATGCTCGAAGTGGCGCCGCTGCGCATCCTCCTCCAGGCCCGCGATGTGATGGCCCTGCAGAAGATCGCCAGCGAGCTGCCGGTAGACGACCAGGTGCTCGATTACGCAGTGCGCCTGGCCCGCGCTACGCGTAGCTGGCCGGGCCTGGCGATGGGGGCCGGACCACGTGCGTCCATCGCGCTGGTCCGTGGCGGCCGCGCCCGTGCCCTGCTGCGCGGCGGCGATTTCGTGTTGCCGGATGACGTCAAGGGCTGCGCCCTGGCGGTGCTGCGTCACCGGGTGCGCCTCTCGCCGGAACTGGATATAGAAGGCCTCTCAGTGGACCAGGTACTCCAGCAACTCCTCGATCAGGTGCCGGCGCCGCGTCTATGAAGCCTTCCCGCGCATTGCTCGCGCTGGTAGCCGGGCTCTTCGGCCTGGCCCTGCTGCTCGGCGCCTTGCCAGCCCTGGGAGTAGGCCTGCCGGCGCAGTTGCAGCCGCTCTGGTGGGGCCTGCTCTGCGCCCTGGCGCTGCTCGGCACGCTCGACGCCGTCTGGTTACGCCGCCTGCCGCCACCCAACCTGGAACGGGCACTGCCGGGGAATCTGGCACTGGGCCGCTGGAGTGAAGTCCGGCTGACCCTGCACCATGGCTACGGCCGCCCCCTGATGGTCGATGTTTTCGACCAGGTGCCGGCGACCATGGAGTTCGAACCCTTGCCACAGCAGGTGGCCCTGCACCCCGGTGAACTCACCGAGTTCGGCTACCGGGTACGTCCGCTCAAACGTGGCCACTTCCACTTCCCGGCTTGCGAAGTCCAGCTACCCAGCCCACTGGGCCTGTGGCGCCACAAACGGGTGCTCGACCTCCCTGGCGAAGCGCGCGTCTATCCGGACTTCGCACGCCTCTACGGTGCCCAGCTGAAAGCGGTGGACGACTGGCTCAGCCAACTGGGCGTGCGCCAGCGGCCACGCCGTGGGCTTGGCCTGGAATTTCATCAGCTGCGGGATTTCCGTGACGGCGACACCCTGCGCCAGATCGACTGGAAAGCCACCGCACGCAAGCGTACGCCCATCGCCCGCGAGTACCAGGACGAGCGCGACCAGCAGATCGTCTTCCTCCTCGACTGTGGCCGCCGTATGCGCAGCCAGGACGGCGATCTGTCCCACTTCGACCATGCACTCAATGCCAGCCTGCTGCTCAGCTACGTGGCCTTGCGCCAGGGGGATGCGGTGGGTCTGAGCACCTTCGCTGCGGAACACGACCGCTTCTTGGCGCCGGTGAAGGGCCCGGCACAGCTGAATGTGCTGCTCAACGGCGTCTACGACCTGGACAGCACGCTGCGCCCGGCCGACTACAGCGCCGCTGCGGAAGCGCTTCTGGCGCGCCAACGCCGGCGCGCCCTGGTGGTGCTGGTGAGCAACCTGCGCGATGAAGACGATGCCGAGCTGTTCAGCGCGGTGAAGCGTCTCGGCCGGCAACACCGGCTGCTGGTGGTCAGCCTGCGTGAGGAAGTCCTCGACAGCCTGCGCCACACCCCGGTGCAGGGCTTCGATGACGCCCTCGCCTATTGCGGCACGGTGGACTATCTCAATGCCCGCAACAGCCTCCATGAACGCCTGGCCGCCCACGGCGTACCCGTGCTGGACGCCCGCCCCAGCGAGCTGGGGCCGCAACTGGTGAGCCGATACCTGGCGTGGAAGAAAGCCGGGGCGCTGTAGGGGCGAATTCATTGGCTATGTCTGCATGACGTGTTGTAGGCAGCTGCATTGCCTGCAGGAGCTGGCTTGCCAGCGAATGGCGGCGTTTCGCTGGCAAGCCAGCTCCTACAAGGCTCTTGGCCAGAGGGTAAATCTCTCGCAACAGCTAACGCAGACAGAGCCAATTCATTCGCCAAGGGGACCGCAGGTCTCCCCTTACCGTCGCGCAAAGAAAAAGGCGAAGCCTACGCTTCGCCTTCTCTCATTCCGCCAAACCTCAGTGATGCTTGCGCGGCACGGGTTTGAGCAGTTCGGTCGGGGGCATTTCGCAATTGATCTTGCGACCCAGCAGCTCCTCGATCGGCGGCAGGGCGAAAGCGTCGTCCTCGCCAGCGAAGCTGATGGAGGTGCCGCTGGCGCCAGCGCGGCCGGTACGGCCGATGCGGTGGACGTAATCGTCCGGGTCTTCCGGCAGGGTGAAGTTGATCACGTGGCTGATGCCATCAACGTGAATCCCACGGCCGGCGACATCGGTCGCCACCAGCACGCGGATCTTGCCTTCACGGAAGCCTTCCAGGGTCCTGATACGCTTGTGCTGAGGCACGTCGCCGGACATCTGGGCGGCGCTGATGCCGTCCTTGGTCAGGCGTTCCTCGATGCGGCGCACTTCGTCCTTGCGGTTGGCGAAGACCATTACCCGGGTCCAGTCGTTCTGGGCGATCAGGTTGTAGAGCAGCTTGTACTTGTCGCTGCCGGCTACGGCATAGACATGCTGCTCAACGGTTTCGCTGGCGACGTTCTCCGGCTCGATCTCGACGATGGCCGGATCGACGGTCCATTGCTTGGCCAGGTTCATCACATCTTCGGTGAAGGTGGCGGAGAACAGCAGGGTCTGACGCTCTCCCTTGAACGGGGTCTGCCGGATGATCTGGCGTACCTGTGGGATGAAGCCCATGTCCAGCATGCGGTCGGCTTCGTCCAGCACCATCACCTCGACCATGTCCAGGTGCACTTCGCCGCGCTGGTTGAAGTCCAGCAGACGGCCGGGGGTGGCAACCAGGATGTCGCAGAAGCGCGATTCCAGTTGTTTGAGCTGTTTATCGAAGTCCATACCGCCGACGAAGCTCATCACACTGAGGCCGCTGTGCTTGGTCAGAGCCTGGGCGTCCTTGGCAATCTGTACCACCAGCTCGCGGGTCGGCGCGATGATCAGTGCGCGCGGCTCGCCCATGTAGCGCTCTTTCGGCGGCGGGGTTTGCAGCAGCTGGGTGATGATGGAAATGAGGAAGGCGGCGGTCTTGCCGGTGCCAGTCTGGGCGCGGCCAATGGCGTCCTGGCCCTTGAGGGTGAAGCCCAGCACCTGTGCCTGGATCGGGGTGCAGTAGGGGAAGCCCAGATCGTGGATGGCGTGCATCAGCCGCGGATCGAGGTTGAAGTCGTGGAAACGGGTCTTGCCTTCCTGGGGCTCCACCGCGAAGTCTTCGAGCTTCCAGTTGTCTGCCGGGGCGGCAGCCTTGGCCGGACGCTCGCGGCGCGGCTTGTCGGATTTGGGCTTGTCGCTGCGGGGCTTCTTCTCGCTACGCGGCGGGCGTTCGCTGGCGCCTTCGGCCTTTTCGCCTGCTTCGCGAGGCGCTCTCTTCGGTTTGGCCGGACGCTCTTCCTTCTCGGCATGGGCGTGGGCGGGTACAACGGGGGCGGGGCCGGATTGGGGCTCTTCGCCCTTGCTGAATATCTTCTTGAGTGCTTTGAGCACGGTGGTCTCGTCGATTGTTTAAGGAATGAACGGCCGCCAGTGTAAAGCAAGATGCCCGCAGGGCGAAGAGCCGCGGGCATTCGAGGGCTTGACTTGGACTAAGGAAGGGTCTCCAGAAGCAATCTGCGCACATTTCCGCCCATGATGGCGGCGATCTCCGCCTCGTTGAAACCGGCCTCCTTGAGCCCCTGGGTCAATTGCGCCAATCCGCTGGTGTCGAAAGGTGTATGGACCGCGCCATCGAAGTCAGAACCCAGCGCCACATGGGCCACACCCACCTTGTCGGCGACGTAGCGGATGGCTTTGACGATGGCCTTGACCGAGGTTTCACAAACGGCGGTGTCCCAGTAGCCGATGCCGATGACCCCGCCGGTGGCGGCAATCCGCTGGATATGGGTATCGCTCACGTTGCGGGTGCCCGGGCAGGTCCCCTCGACGCCGGTGTGGGAGACCAGCACCGGACGCTCGGCCATGCTCAGCACATCGTCGATCAGTGCGCGTGAGGCGTGGGCAAGGTCCACCAGCATCTTCTTCTCTTCCAGGTGGGCAATCACCCGACGACCGAAGGGCGTCAGGCCGCCCTTATCCAGGCCGTGGGCAGAGCCGCCTACTTCGTTATCGAAGAAATGGGTCAGCCCCATGATGCGGAAACCCGCGTCGTACATCCGGTCAACGTTCTCCAGCTTGCCTTCCAGCGGGTGCAGGCCCTCGGTAGCGAGGATGGCGGCAACCTGGTTCGGGTCCTTCTCCCAGGCTGCGAGGTACTTGGCGAAATCATCGCGGCTGCGCACCAGGGTTAGCTTGCCCTGGCTGCCGGCGGCGGCTTCCTCGAGCTTCCTGCCTTGATAGAGGGCGCGTTCAAGCAGGCTGGTCCAGGTCGCATGGGGCCAGCGCTGGGCCATGACCAACAGGGTGATGTTGTCGGTGTCCGAACCATTGCGCTCGTAGTTGAGGCCACGCGGGGTCTTGGTGACGGTGGAGAACACCTGCAGGCCGACATGGCCTTCGAGCAGGCGCGGCAGGTCGCTGTGGCCGAAGTCATGGCGCTCCAGCAGGTTGCGGTTCCACAGCAGGGCGTCGTCGTGCAGGTCCGCGACGAACAAGGTCTTGTGCAGGCTCTCGGCCTCGACCGAGGCGTGATAGGGCGGCGGTGCGGCCACCGTGTTCATCTCACGGTCGAGGAACCCCGGCAGGTAGAAGAATATCCCCAGGCCAACGGCCACCAGCAGTAGCAAAGCGATCAGAAGTTTGCGCATGTCCAGCTTCCCGGCTGTCTGTTGTAGTGAACGGACTCTAGCAAACAGACGTTTGAACGAAGCGGAAATGTAGGCAAATGCTCTTTTGGGGCCGCGAACTCATTCGCGTGAGGCAGCACGGCTGCTCGGGGAGACTGCCTGGCGAATGAATTCGCCGCTGCAACTGCCGGGGTTACTAACCGTTCAGGCGGTTTCTTCCATCCTGCTTGGCCCGGTAGAGCGCCGTGTCGGCTCGGGCGATCAAGCCCTGCAAGCTGTCCGGCTGGCGCATTTCGGCCAGGCCGATGGAGACCGTCACGCCGGGCAGCACCCCCAGTGGTGAATAGAAGGAAGGAATCTGCTCCAGGCTGGAACGCAGCCGCTCACCGATGGTGCGGGCCTCTTCGCAGCTCATTTCCGGCAGCAGGATGACGAACTCCTCCCCCCCGTAACGCGCCATGCTGTCCTTGGGGCGCAGTTGGCTGCGCAAGGTGTGGGACACCAGGCAGAGCGCGTAGTCGCCGGCCAGATGGCCATGGCGGTCGTTGTAGGCCTTGAAGTGGTCTACATCGAGCATGAGCATCGACAGCGGTTGCTCGTTGAACGCGCAACGGGTGCTTTCACGCTGATAGATCTGTTCAAGCCAGCGACGATTGAACAGTCCAGTGAGGGTATCGATCTTGGCGTTCTGCTCGGTATCGAGAATGATCCGGTTGCCCCGGCGCACACGGTCGCAAAGCACTTCCAGCAGGTTCTGCATCAACTGCGGTGACTGCTGGAACAGACTGGCCAGGGATTGCCGATGCAGTCGCAGCGCGGTGGTGGGCTCGCAGGCCACCACGTAAGCCGAAGGATGGTCGTTGTCGATGAAGCTGATCTCACCGGCACATTCGCCCGGTTCAATGTTGCTCACCGGGTTGTTGTCCAGGGAGCCTAGGTAAACCTTCAGCCGGCCACTCACCACCAGGTAGAGGTACTGGTTGCGGTTGAAAGGAGACAGCACCACTTCCCCCGCCTCCAGGTCGCAGGCGCGGAATTCCTTCAGTAGCTGCTCGAGACTTTTCGCAGCGACGTTCTGGAACAGGCGCAGTCGGCTCAGCAGGTGTAAGTCTTCTTGCCAGTGAACATGCTTCATAGCTGCAACAGCCTCGGATGGCAGTCGAAGCGGACGGCCCCGCTAGCGATCCCTGTCTTAGGTGTTAACTCCACGCGACAGTATTCCCGCACTTTTTTGCTGGCAATGCCCGCCAAAAGTTGGGCCGACAAACGGCGCCATATCGGTAAGGAACGCGACAATTCCTGATATTCGCCACAATTTCGCAACATATTTCTGCACGCACACAAAAGCCGGAGGCGTGGCGCATCCGGTGCGAGTTGCTCGATTCAGGTACTTGGAGCGCAACAGGCCGCCCTGGAAGGCGGCCTGTTGCCAGTCAGTATAGATGGCTTCAGGCCATCAGCCGGAACTTCACCGAAAAGCCAGCCATGCGGGCCTCCAGCCGCTCCCGGAGTTGCGAATCCAGATTCGGCACGTGGATCTCGGCGATCTGCCCGTGGCGATCATCGTTCACCACCTCAACCCGAACGCCCGGGGCGATTTCGCCCAGCACCTCTTCCAGCACTCGACGGGTGGCGTCGAAACGCAGCGTCGGCTTGAAAGTCTTGCCCACGGCGGTGACCGGAATGGCGTCGACAATCCAGACATCCTTGGGCACTGCTGCACGCTCGGGCACATGCTGCGCCGCGTGTGCCAGTAGCTCGGCTTCGCTGGCACTGGTGCCGGGCTTTAGCTGCACATAGGCGACTGGCAGTTCACCGACCTTGTCGTCCGGCTTGCCGACGGCGGCAGCCATGGCCACCGCCGGATGTCGATGCAAGGCTTCTTCGATCATCTGCGGATCGATGTTGTGACCGCCGCGAATGATCAGATCCTTGCTGCGGCCGGTGAGCCAGATATAGCCATCGGCGTCCATGCGGCCGAGGTCGCCGGTATTGAACCAGTCGCCATCGACCCAGATATCCTTGTTCTTGCTCGCCTGCAGGTAGCCCTTGAACACGGTCACGCCACGCACGCAGAGGTTGCCGATCTCGTCAGTCGCGGCATCTCGCAGATAGCTGCCCTGCTCGTCCAGCACCACCACCTTCACTTGGCAGTACGGCATGCGCATGCCGATGGAGCCTGGCCGGCGTTCGCCATGGGCAGGGTTGCCACAGGTGCCGCAGGTGGCTTCGGTCAGGCCGTAGCCTTCGATCAGCTTGAGGCCGGTCTTGGCCTCGAACTGGCGGATCAGCTCCACCGGCATCGGCGCTGCACCGCACAGCGCATAACGCAGGCTGGACAGGTCATGCCCCTCGCTGGGCACCTGCAAGAGACCCGCATAGATAGTCGGTACGCCGCTGAAGAAGCTCACCCGGTAGCGCTCGATGACCTTCCAGAAGTTCTGGATCAGCCGCGGGTTGCGATAACCCTGGGGCGTGGCGATGAGGATCTCGGCTCCGGCGAAGAACGGTGCGAGGCCAGTGACCATCACGCCATTGACGTGGAACAGCGGCAAGCCACAGAGGGTGTTGTCGCCCTCCCCCAAGTTGATGGCGTAGGCCAGGATCATCGCCATCGCCACTTCGTTGCGATGACTATGGGGCGCCAGCTTGGGTGTACCGGTGGTGCCGCCGGTATGGAAGTAGGAGGCGACGTCGTCCGGCGCGATTACCCGACCGCTTTGCAAATGATCGGCCGGGAAGCGGTCGAGCAACTCGTCGAAGTCCAGCACGCCGTCCGGCAGCGGGCCGCGCTGAGCCTTGATTGCACTGCGTTGAGGTTCCGGCAGCAGGTTGGCGAGGTCGACGGTGACAATTGCCTCCAGCTCCGGCAGGCGCTCGCGCAGCCCTGCAACCTTGTCCCAGAGATCGGTTCCCGGGAACGGAGCCAGGGTCACCAGCACCTTGGAGTCGGCGGCATGGATCAGCTCGGCGATGTGCTCGGGCTCCAGCAGCGGGTTGATGGCGTTGACCACACCGGCCGCTTCACCGCCCCAAATGGTGAAGTGGGCGTGCGGCAGGTTCGGCAACAGGAACGACACCGCCTTGCCCGGCCGCACGCCCAGATGGTGGAAGGCGTTGGCCGCCTGGGTGACCCGCGCCAGCAGTTCCGCATAGGTCATCTCGAAGGGCGCTTCCTCGGCGTCGCCCTGTAGCAGGAAGGTCATAGCGCGTTTGTGCGGGTGGCGTTCGGCACTGCGACGGATCAGCTCGTAGGTGCTGTCCGGCATGCCGCGTTCTTCCAGCGAAAGGCGTTCGATTTCTTCTACATCGCGCAGGTTGGCGATGGGCGGAGCGGAGGTCTGGGCCATGGTCGGTTCTTGTTCTGTTGGATTGGGATCAGCTGTGCAGTCGTTCCACCAACCAGATGCCGATGTCACGAATCTGCTGCGGCAATACTTCATGGGCCATCGGATAGTCGCGCCACTCCACGGGAACGCCGGCGGCCGCCAGGCGATCGTGGGCAGCGCGGCCCATCGCGGGCAGCACCACGTCGTCAAAAGTGCCATGCAAGCAAAGGACCGGCAGTTGTCGTTTTGTATCCGACAGTGTCATTTCGTCAGTGAAGGTCGGTGCGTAGGTGGACAGCGCCAACACGCCACCCAGTTCATCCGACCAGCGCAGGAAGGCGGTGTGCAGCACCACGGCGCCGCCCTGGGAGAATCCAGCGAGGAAGATGCGGCGCGGCTCGATGCCACCGTCGATCTGCGCCTGCGCCAGGGCCATCACCTGCTCCGCCGACGCCTCCAACTGGGCCTCGTTGATGGCGCGTTCTGGACTCATGGCGAGGATGTCGTACCAGGACGGCATGGCCCAGCCGCCATTGATGGTCACCGCGCGGGTCGGCGCCTGGGGCATCACGAAGCGGGTGGTGCCCAGGACTTCCTGCAGAGCCTCTGCCACCGGCAGGAAGTCATAGCGATCCGCCCCCAATCCGTGGAGCCAGATGACGCAGGCATCGGCGCGATGTGTGGGCTCAAGGATCAATGTGTCGCTCATGTGTGGCTCCGTTGTGGTGCATCTGCACAGTTGTGGGACGGATGCATCAGACAGGGTGGTTTGATAACTGAAATATATGTCGCAAGGCTAAAACTTTACCTATTGACCTATCGGAATAGTCCTACTGGCATCTTGCTGGTACGGCCTTTGCTATCTAGCTGCAGACTGAAACATGCCCGCGGCAAGGTAACACTTGCCCGGCGTGCAACGGGTTGGGCAGCGGCTCCGGCCGAGGCCTTGCAGGCGGTCATCTGGCGTCCTTCGTGGCGTCGGGGTGGGCGCAATCCGTCTCCAGCCCATTTGACCAATGGGCGAGGAAAGGTCTGGTGGCGAGCGGAGCAGCGCCAACTAGACTCCTTCCTTAGGTCCGACACCCCGGTTGACCTTTTCCAGTGCATGAAAGGTTGAACCTGCCTCACGAGGGTACGGCGGTGGGACCGAGACTCCAACACCAATAAAAGCAACTGGAGGTTTTGATGAAGATGGTGAAATCCACCCTGGCCGTGCTGACCGCGGCAACCGTTCTCGGTATCAGCGGTTTCGCGCAGGCGGGCGCCACCCTGGACGCGGTGAAGAAGAAAGGCTTCGTACAATGCGGCATCAGCGACGGCCTCCCGGGCTTCTCCTATGCCGATGGCAAGGGTAACTACAAAGGCATCGACGTTGATGTCTGCCGTGCCGTTGCCGCCGCCGTATTCGGCGATGCCAGCAAGGTCAAGTTCAGCCCGCTGACCGCCAAGGAACGTTTCACCGCGCTGCAGTCCGGCGAAGTCGACGTCCTTTCGCGCAACAGCACCTGGACCAGCTCGCGTGACGCCGCCATGGGCCTGAACTTCACCGGCGTGACCTATTACGACGGTCAGGGCTTCCTGGTGAACAAGAAGCTCGGCGTATCCAGCGCCAAGGAACTCGATGGCGCCACCGTCTGCATCCAGGCCGGCACCACCACCGAGCTGAACCTGTCCGACTACTTCCGCGCCAACAACCTGAAATACACCCCCATCACCTACGACACCTCCGACGAGAGCGCCAAGTCGCTTGAATCCGGTCGTTGCGACGTACTGACCTCGGACCAGTCCCAGCTCTATGCACAACGCATCAAGCTGGCCGCTCCGGATGAGTACGTGGTACTGCCGGAGGTCATCTCCAAGGAGCCTCTGGGCCCAGCCGTGCGCCAGGGTGACGAGGAATGGTTCGACATCGTGCGCTGGTCCCTGTTCGCCATGGTGAACGCCGAGGAACTGGGCATCGACTCGAAGAACGTCGAGGAAACGGCCAAGTCCACCAAGAACCCCGACATTGCCCGTCTGCTGGGCACTGAAGGCGAGTTCGGCAAGGACCTGAAACTGCCGAAGGACTGGGCGGTGCAGATCGTCAAGCAAGTGGGTAACTACAGTGAAATCTTCGATCGCAATATCGGTGCCGGTAGCGAGCTGAAGATCGAACGTGGTCTCAACGCCCTGTGGAACAAGGGCGGTCTGCAGTACGCACCGCCGGTGCGCTGACCGTCGCCCGGCGGCCACATGATGTGGCTGCCGGGTTCGAGTTCCGTTTCAACGCGAACCCTGGCCGCCGTCCCCCATCCGGCCGGCCAGCGGTTCCCAGAGGGCTGTCATGCAAAAAACTGCCAACGCCCCGCGTGCCCCGAAAGGTTCGATCTGGACCGATCCGAAGGCGCGTGCGTGGCTATTTCAGATCATCGCCGTCGTCGCGGTCGTGGCACTGGGCTGGTACCTGTTCCAGAACACCCAGAACAACCTGCAACAGCGCGGCATCCTGTCCGGCTTCGATTTCCTCGAACAAAGCGCCGGCTTCGGGATATCTCAACACCTGATCGACTACAACGAAAGCAACAGCTACGGCCGCGTTTTCGTCATCGGTCTGCTCAATACCTTGCTGGTTTCGGGTATCGGTATCTTCTTCGCCACCATCCTCGGGTTCATCCTGGGCGTAGCACGGCTGTCGCCGAACTGGCTGGTGCGCAAGCTGGCGACCGTCTACATCGAAACCTTCCGCAACATCCCGCCGCTGCTGCAGATCTTCTTCTGGTACTTCGCGGTGATGCTGCCCATGCCGGGGCCGCGCCAGAGCATGGCCATCGGCGAGCACTTCTTCCTCAACAATCGCGGCCTGTACATGCCGGCACCGACCCAGGCCGATGGCTTCTGGCCGTTCCTGGTCAGCCTGGTGCTGGTCATCCTGGCGATCATCGTCATGGCGCGCTGGGCCAAGGCCAGGCGTGAGGCCACCGGCCAGCGCTTCCCGGTACTGATTACCTCGCTGGCGCTGCTGGTGGTGGTTCCCGGCCTGGTGTCACTGGTCTTCGGTTCGCCGTTCGCCTGGAGCATGCCGGTACTGCAGGGCTTCAACTTCCGCGGCGGCTGGGTGGTGATTCCGGAACTGATCGCCCTGACCCTGGCGCTGACGGTGTACACCGCAGCTTTCATCGCAGAAAACGTGCGCTCCGGAATCCAGGCGGTCAGCCACGGCCAGACCGAAGCGGCCCGCTCCCTGGGGCTTCCCGCCGCCAAGATCCTGCGCCTGGTCATCATCCCGCAGGCCCTGCGCGTGATCATTCCGCCGCTCACCAGCCAGTACCTGAACCTGGCCAAGAACTCGTCCCTGGCGGCCGGTATCGGCTATCCGGACATGGTCTCGCTGTTCGCCGGTACGGTGCTGAACCAGACCGGCCAGGCGATCGAGGTGATCACCATCACCATGAGCGTCTACCTGGCCATCAGCATCAGCATTTCGCTGCTGATGAACTGGTACAACAAGCGCATCGCGCTGATCGAGCGGTGAGGTCCGAGCCATGACAACACACGTATTCAAGCCCGACCAACCGCCACCCCGCAGCACTGTGGGCGTAGTCGGCTGGCTGCGCGGCAACCTGTTCTCCAACTGGTTCAACACCCTGCTGACCCTGTTCGCCATCTACCTGGTGTGGCTGATCGTGCCGCCGTTGCTCCAGTGGGCCTTCTTCCAGGCCGATTGGAACGGCAGCACCCGCGCCGATTGCACCAGCGAAGGCGCCTGTTGGGTCTTCATCAAGATGCGCTTCGCCCAATTCATGTATGGCTTCTATCCCGAAGCGCTGCGCTGGCGAGTGGACCTGGCGGTGTGGATCGCGATCATCGGCGCCGCGCCGCTGTTCATTCCGCGCTTCCAGCAAAAGGCCAAGTACGGCCTGGCGTTCCTGGTCATCTACCCCATCGTCGCCTACTGGCTGCTGCACGGCGGCTTCCTCGGTATGAGCACCGTCTCCACCAGCCAGTGGGGCGGCCTGATGCTGACCCTGGTGATCGCCGCGGTGGGTATCGTCGGCGCGCTGCCGCTGGGCATCCTGCTGGCACTGGGACGGCGTTCTAACCTGCCGGCAATCAAGGTCATCTGCGTGACCTTCATCGAGTTCTGGCGCGGCGTTCCGCTGATCACCGTGCTGTTCATGTCCTCGGTGATGCTGCCGCTGTTCCTGCCGGAAGGCCTGTCTTTCGACAAGCTGCTGCGGGCGCTGATCGGCGTGATCATGTTCCAGTCGGCTTACATCGCCGAAGTGGTGCGTGGCGGCCTGCAGGCCATCCCCAAGGGCCAGTACGAAGCCGCAGCCGCCATGGGCCTGGGCTACTGGCGGATGATGGGCCTGGTGATCCTGCCGCAAGCCCTGAAGCTGGTAATCCCCGGCATCGTCAACACCTTCATTGCGCTGTTCAAGGACACCAGCCTGGTGATCATCATCGGCCTGTTCGACCTGCTCAACAGCATCAAGCAAGCCACCACCGACCCGGCCTGGCTGGGGATGGCCACCGAAGGCTATGTCTTCGCCGCCCTGGTGTTCTGGATCTTCTGTTTCGGCATGTCCCGCTACTCCATGAGCCTGGAGCGCAAGCTGGACACCGGCCACAAGCGTTAGGAGTCACTCCATGACTGAAGCAAGCAAGAAAACCGCCGGCGAGCCGATCATCCGTCTGCAGGGCGTGAACAAGTGGTACGGCCAGTTCCACGTGCTGAAGGACATCAACCTCGACGTGCAGCAGGGCGAACGCATCGTCCTCTGCGGTCCGTCCGGTTCCGGCAAGTCCACCACCATCCGCTGCATCAACCGTCTCGAAGAGCACCAGCAGGGCCGCATCATCGTCGATGGCACCGAGCTGACCGGCGACCTCAAGCACATCGAGGCGATCCGCAGCGAAGTGGGCATGGTGTTCCAGCACTTCAACCTGTTCCCGCACCTCACCGTGTTGCAGAACTGCACCCTGGCGCCGATGTGGGTGCGCAAGATGCCCAAGCGCCAGGCCGAGGAAATCGCCATGCACTACCTGGAGCGTGTGCGCATTCCCGAGCAGGCCCTGAAATACCCGGGACAACTCTCCGGCGGCCAGCAGCAGCGTGTGGCCATCGCCCGCGCGCTCTGCATGAAGCCGAAGATCATGCTGTTCGACGAACCGACCTCGGCGCTTGACCCGGAGATGGTGAAGGAAGTGCTCGACACCATGATCGGCCTGGCCGACGACGGCATGACCATGCTCTGCGTGACCCACGAGATGGGCTTCGCTCGCACCGTGGCCGACCGGGTGATCTTCATGGACAAGGGCGAGATTGTGGAACAGAACGAGCCTCACGCCTTCTTCGACAACCCACAGAACGAGCGGACCAAGCTGTTCCTGGGGCAGATCCTGCACTGAGGATTGGACGCTGAACGAGAAAGGGAGCCTTCGGGCTCCCTTTTTCTTTTGGTTCATCGCGGACTTTCGGGGAAGTCAGTCAGTAGCCCGGATGAAATCCGGGGAAAGTCCAACCGCCGCTCCCGGATTTCATCCGGGCTACGATTTGCTGGCGCTCGGCGAAGCCCGCCATCCCCAACGTTGGGCTTCGCCGAGCTCAGCCCAACCTACAGGAGCTGCGCCCTGCCCCACAGGCGAAACTCACTCGCCGTAAATGTCGAAGTCGAAGTACTTGGCCTGGATCGCCTGGTACTTGCCGTTCTCACGCAGGGTCTTGATGGCGCTGTTGAACTTCTCGCGCAGCTCGTCATCACCCTTGCGCACCGCGATACCGGCGCCCTCGCCGAAGTACTTCGGATCGTTCAACACCGGGCCGACGAACTCGAAGCCCTTGCCGCTATCGGTCTTGAGGAAGCCTTCGTTAAGCGGGAAGACGTCAGCCAACACGCCATCCAGACGACCGGAAAGCACATCCAGGTAGATTTCGTTCTGGGTGCTGTAACGCACGATCTTCACACCCTTGGGCTCCAGTACCTCGCTGGCGAAACGATCGGTGGTGGTGGAGCGCTGGGTGCCGATGGTCTTGCCCACCAGGCTCTTGAACTCGGAATCAACCACGACGCCCTTTTTCATCGCCAGACGCGCCGGGCTGTAGTAGTACTTGCCGGTGAAGTCCACGGACTTCTTGCGCTCTTCCGTGATGGTCATGGACGACAGCACAGCATCCACTTTCTTCACCTTGAGCGAGGGAATCAGGCCATCGAACTCTTGTTCGACCCATTGGCACTTGACCTTCATTTCCTCGCACATGGCGTTGCCGATGTCGTAGTCGAAGCCGGAAATCTGCCCCTCCGGGGTCTTGAAGGCGAAAGGCGGATAGGCCGCTTCGATGCCGATGCGCAGAGGCTTGTCGGCGGCGAAAACGCTGGAGGCCAGCAGGCCCAGGGCAAGGCTGCCCAGCAGAACGAGTTTCTTCATGGTGCGACTCCCGCAGTACGGATGGATGCCCGCCACAGGGCTTGGCGAGCAGGTTCGAAATGGATTTGCGAGGCAGAAGAAGGCGCCGCCTGGGCTGGCCGGCATGGGAAAGCGATGGGTAGCTGGCGATGGATCATTGTGGAGGCCGCTAACTTGTACTTATGAGTCCATACTGGACTCTAATGTACATATCGTCAATCACCCATGAAAAAGCCTGGCATTACCGGGCTCCAAGATGACGGTGTCGGGAAACACCTTGTAGGGGCGAATTCATTCGCCAAGGGCTGCACAGCAGCCCCCCTGGACTCTGAAGGGCAGACCTTCGTCCTGCCTGGCGAATGAGTTGGCTATGTCTGCGTTAGCTGTTGCAACGTTGAGTGAAGCCTTCTAGTGCGGGCCCTCTAGGCTTCCGCGCCAGCCGGATTCAACCCTCACCCCCGCCCCTCTCCCAGAGGGCGAGGGGTGACTCACGCCGGCGAGGCATGATTCATCCTGAAGCCCACACGGGCCTGAAACCGGGCAGACGAGGTGGGGCAGCGACTACGCCCCTTCAGGAGGCCGAGCGGAATCGTTGCGAAACGGAGCGAAGCGAAGTAACAGCCGAAGGCTGGCCCGCAGGGCGAGCGTAGCGAGTCAGGGGGACGAGCGGCATGGATGCCGCGAGAGGGG